>CAJQNP010000091.1 GCA_905479705.1 uncultured Gammaproteobacteria bacterium | reverse complement strand
AGCGAAATTATCCTTAATCGCAGTCAAGGGTTATCTTCGGGAATGTTGTTCAGCGTCCAACCTTCTCCTTTATGAAGGTTAGGTACTGCTTTCAGGCATCTGCCTAAGTTGGCGATATTGGCACACTGACGATGAAATGGGAGTTTGTTCGGCCTGTATTCCCTGACCTCTTAGCAAAGTAAGCGTGTCACTGCAGGTGCTCCAGTAACCGGTTGAGGAATACGGCTTGGCCGGCGGAGATTTTCTGCCTGGCTTCCTCGAGGCAGAACCAGCGTCCCTCGTCGATCTCAGGGTACTCCCGGATATTTCCCGACCGTCGCGGCCACTCGAGGCTGAACGTGTTGCTGCGTATCCGGGTGACGTCCAGATCGTGCTCGAGTGCCCAGGCATGTATGATCTTGCCGCTTGGCTGCTTCAGTTCACCGAGCGGGATGAATCTTCCCTCGACCGCAAAGCCGGTCTCCTCGCAAAACTCGCGACGCGCAGTTTGCAGTGCAGTCTCGCCTTGTTCCTGCAGGCCCTTCGGGATCGACCAGGCACCGTTGTCCTTTCCTGCCCAGAATGGCCCGCCGGGATGCGCTAGCAAGACCCGAATCCCGCCTTCGGTCCGCTGGAACAAGAGGATCCCGTAGCTATTAACGGTCATGCTCAAAAACTAGCAGAACGCGTCTAATATAAGAATAGGATTGGTGGATTCGCTTACCCTGGAACACGGCGAGCGGGGGTTGTCATGAAAAAGAATATGCGGCGCATGATTGCCGATATTGAACGGGAGGTTGAATACACCAGCCATCTGATCGGAAAGCATGTGCTTGATCCCCGGGTGATGAAGGCCATGGAGGAGGTGCCGCGCGAGGTATTCGTACCCGGCAGCATGATGCACTTCGCCTTCGAGAACGGCCCGCTTCCCATCGGCTATGGCCAGACGATATCGCAGCCCTACATCGTGGCGCTGATGTCAGATCTGTTGCAGACGCAAGACGATCACGTGGTGCTCGAGATCGGCACCGGCTCGGGCTACCAGACGGCGATCCTCTCCAGGCTGGTCAGGCAGGTCTACAGCATCGAGGTGGTCCGTGAACTGGGTGAGACATCGGCCGGGCGCCTGAAGGACCTTGGCTACACCAATGTCGAGTGCCGTATCGGCAATGGCTATGCTGGCTGGCCCGAGCATGCCCCCTACAACGGCATCATCGTGACGGCCGCCGCGACCCACATCCCGCAGTCGCTGATCGACCAGCTCGTGACCGGCGGTCATCTGGTCATCCCCGTGGGGGAACCATACGAGGCACAGGAACTAATTGTGGTTACACGGGGAGAAGGTGACCACATCGATGTCCGCGAAATCCTTGGTGTCGCCTTTGTCCCGATGCAGGAGGAGGTTGACGATGCTGACTAGGGGGCGGTACAGATCGGATACCCGCTAGGAGGTTTATTATGAACAAGTTTCTGTTGAGCGTATTTTCACTGTCGTTGTTGATGTGCACGACCGGCGTGCTTGCGTGGCAGCAGCCTGAGCGATACCACATCCCTTACTACAGCGGTGATAGCCACCTCTACCTGGCGGAGCAGCCGTATGGATACCGGCAGGGTGTCAATCATCGGCAGGGGATTCGCATCGAGAAGGCCAGTGACGCGCATGGCTACCTGCTGCGCATTTATACCAAAGGTATGAGTCCGGAGGATATCACCATTAGCATAGAGCGCGGCCGCATCCGTCTGGAGATTGCAACGCTGGCGTCGCGCAACTGGCGAGACAGGCAGCAAACAGCGCGAGCCACATCGTATGGGCGTTTCTCACGCACGCTGTCACTGCCACGCGATGCAGACCCGGCAGGACTGGTAACGCGAATAATGGATGGTATGCTCGAGATACGGATACCGAGACGGTAACAGGCGCACGCATCAGCCCCCGTATTCATGGAGAACGCGGCCTGTCCCCTTGATTATTCAGCCGCCAATCGAACAAGGGACTCCAGTTCGGCACCAAAGGCAGCCAGGTCGTCCAGTAGTTTGTTCTTTTGGTCGTCCACCGCCATCTGTGCGCGCAGTTGCTCTATCTCAGCGTAAAAATCCGTGAAGTTGAGGTGACCTGATTCCCTGTCGACCAAACGGGAACGGCAATGTTCCAGCCACTGTGCCTGCTCGTCGCTGCTAAGCGTTTCCGGGTGATTACGCGCCCGATAACGAAACAGCATCTCCGGGAGACGCTTGTCCTTGAAGTTCCAGCTTTGCGTGCCCAGTTCCTGTGGGTCGGTATCGTGAATCGCGTTCATCAGCGCCTTGTCACTGGCATTGAAGAAGCCGCCGGCATAGATCATCAGGTCCGGATCCGTAACCGGCTCGAACTCGCGAGGCTCGAATATTTTGGCTATCTTGTCCTGGATTTCCTTGCGTGCCTGGATCAGTGTCTGGCGGTTGCGCTTGCCCCTGATGAGATCGATTTGCAGCCGTTTTGCGGCGTCGCCTGTCAGGGTAGAGGTTGGTGCGATAACCGGACACTTGTTGATCATGACCTGCTTGAGCGCCGGGCGCTCGACCCCCATGGGGAGATCATCATGTGCGGTGTAAAGTCGTTCCCGTAGTGTTTTCGCCCCTGTATTTAGCAGCAATGCGGGGTCCTGCGCGAGGTCAAAGACAATGATGCTGTTACTGTTGGACGGGTGAGCAGCGACCGGTACCACCAGGCGGGTATTGCCGTGATCGCTACCGTACATCCCCGACGTGTGCAGGATTGGCGTCATCTCGTTCAGGTCGATGTGCTTGAGGACTTCCTTCTTGCGCCGCAACCGGTAGAGAAAATCATAGAGCTTGGGTTGCTTTTCCTTGACCAGCCTGGCGATCGCGATGGTGGCGTGGACGTCGGATAGGGCGTCGTGCGCCTGTTCATGGGTAATGCCATTGGAAAGGGTGAGTTCCTCAAGTTTGAAGCTGGGCCGTTCGCTATCCGCGCGGCGGGGCCAGACAATGCCTTCCGGGCGCAGATCATGGCAGGCGCGCACCATATCGATGATATCCCAGCGCGAATTGCCGTTCTGCCACTCGCGATCGTAGGGACTGTGCAGGTTGCGGTAGAGGGTATTGCGCGTCACCTCATCATCAAAGCGCAGCGAGTTGTAACCCACCCCGCAGGTGCCTGGCTGCGATAACTCGGCCAGAATACGGGCAATAAACCCGGCCTCGGGAAGGCCCTGTTTCAGTGCTTGCTGCGGGGTAATGCCAGTAATTAGCGACGAGATTGGGTGTGGCAGGGTATCCGCAGCTGGCCGCGCCATGATATTCAGCGGTTCGCCGATGATGTTGAGGTCCTCATCGGTACGAATGCCTGCGAATTGCACCGGCCTGTCGCGTGCTGGATCCAACCCGAATGTCTCGTAATCGTGCCAGTACAGCGTGTTCTGCATTATTGACCTGCTCTGAAAACGGCTGGCGAGACCCTACCACAGGGCACTCGTTGGGAACAGAAGAGGGGGGAGCAAAAAGTCAACCCAGGTTTCCTTGCGAAACTCCCATTCAGAAATAAACGCGAGAAGACAACCCGGTATGACGACAACAATCCCATTTATGTTTGTTTTTGGGCCTGTTCAGCGGAAAGTTTCCCGATCAGGACCGTCAATGCTTATTCAAGGGATAAAGTAACTACCGAGGACTTCTTGACTCGATCGTATGCGTGGAATTTCTGGCGCCCCACCATTCAAAGACCCCAATACGCCAATAACATGGCGCATGCCTTCGTTACCTCAGCTCACCAAGTGACGTAAAAAAGAACCAAATATACAGGTGGTTACAACTTACGTCTGCTTGCTCAAGCCAAGGTCAACGGGGATGGTACGCATTTTGCTGTATTTCAATAGAGTCAATGAACGGTGGTGTGCAACCACGCGGACTTTGGAGTTAAATAACTATGAGTCTGTTAAATAAGCTATGGCTACCGGCGTTTGCAATGGTTGCCTCTGCGCTGGCCACGCATCACTACCTCAACCAACACACCCGTAGTATTGGTGATGACCTGGAGAGGGAATGGAGTACTTTACTTGTACCTGCTTCTCTTCAGCCTGAGTACATCCCAGCGGAATTCGTCCGTGAAAACACGCTGACTGCGATCACTCTGCCCATGGAGCAGACCCTTGCAGGGACGACCGAGGCCATTGATATCTGGGAGCGAATGCGCGCCGGTTTCGAACTGCCGCATGAGGCAGCAGCAGCCGTGCAAACTCATATCGATAACTTTCGCAACCATCCCCGTCATATCGAGAACATTTTACAGCGTGGTGAACCCTACCTGTTTTATATCCTTGGTCGCGTCGAGGAACTCGGTTTGCCCACAGAACTCGCCTTGCTGCCGGTCATTGAGAGTGCCTTTGATCCCTTTTCGAATTCTCCCGCCGGGGCGGCCGGTATCTGGCAGTTCATGCCGACAACAGCCCAACATGTCGGACTGCGCCAGGACTGGTGGTTTGATGGTCGCAGGGACGTCGTCGCAGCAACCGAGGCAGCCCTGGAATATCTAACAGAACTCCACCAGGGCTTTGACGGTGACTGGCTCAAGGCGTTGGGGGCATACAATGCGGGCAGATCACGGCTTAACAAAGCCATACACCTCAACCGCACTCAGGGAAAACCGGTCGATTTCTGGCACCTGCCGCTGCCTGAGGAGACCCGGAGTTATGTACCGAAATTGATTGCACTGCGTGCCATAATTTCCAACCCTGAGGCCCACAACATTACACTGCCTGCCTTGGCAAACACAGCGCATTTCACTGCCGTCGACACTGGCGGACAGCTCGATCTGCAAGTCGCCGCACGGTTGGCCGGTACCTCTGTGGAGGAATTACAACGTCTTAACCCGGGACTCATCCGATCGACTACACCACCCGACAGTTCGCACACCCTGCTCATCCCCAGGACAAGTGAGCAGCGATTCCGCGCACAGCTCGCCCGGCTGCCCGCGGACCAGCGGGTACAGTCGGTCAAGTACCGGGTTCGCTGGGGTGATACATTAAGCACCATCGCACAGAACAGCCGGACAACAGTCACCAGGCTGCGCCAGATTAATCAACTGGGCAGTACCCGTATTTTCGCAGGCAAGCTTCTCATCGTGCCAGTCGGTGAACGTGATGAGAGCGCCAGCGGGGATTTGCAGACCTCGTGATATGCACTTTTGACAAGCATCTGCTGTGTGCTGTATGTCGATTTGCCGGGAGTAAGTTTCGAAGAACCGCTCATAAGCGGGGTGACCGGTTCCCTGATAATTCCCGGTATTTTTCCCGATAACAGGGAAGATTGTCTGAGACAAGTTCGCAGCAGACTGTGACCACCGCCATACAAATACAAAGGGGCCTTGCGCCCCTTTTTATTTGGATAATTGCAGGTGAGTCCGACTGGTTGTGGGGTAGGGCGCTGGAATTTTGCCGGGTTCGGTCCTGCAGGGTTATGCAAGGGGCTGCTAAACACAACTGCTGTCACTGCCAGTAAGTTGCAATCTACAGTTAAAGCCACGAACCCCGCGTACCCTGACGGGGTGTCGATTCAGGTCCTCTTCCCGGCGGGTTCCAGGTAATGTCGGACATGTCTTTCCAGTGGCAATGTCATGGCCACGGCAGTGGTTACGAAGAGTGCCTCGACGACTTCGCGGTTGTCGATATGCACGGCCGGTCTGTCTGCCAGGTGACACTCGTAAATATCATCGTGTCCCTCGTGTTTTCCGTTGCGGTATGAGCATGCAAA
>CAJQNP010000090.1 GCA_905479705.1 uncultured Gammaproteobacteria bacterium | reverse complement strand
GCTCGAACTCAAACGGCCCAACCCGCCTGATCAGATTTGCGCTCCACATCCTCACCAAAATCCGAGTGGTAGCCGGGGCGGTGAGAAATGCGGGCTAGTGAATGTCCGTGTACCCCATCACCGACCATAGGCGTTGTGGTCACGGTCAGCTTTACGGAGCGAGCACTTCTATGAACATGTACTCTCCGGGAATGTGATCAACACACCCGAAATTTATTTCAGCACGTGTATTTCGGGTGGTGACTCAGTAGTGACTCACGGGAAATATGGAAGGCGTAAAAACAGTGTAACCATTTGATTTTATTGGTGCCGGAGAGAGGAATTGAACCCCCGACCTTCTCATTACGAGTGAGCTGCTCTACCGACTGAGCTACTCCGGCTGCGCGGAGTGAGACTATAAAGCAGGCGGGGGAATTATGCCATGCCGTCAGCTGGCTGGAGATTCGCCGCGCACCCGGATAATGACGTCAACACCGGCAGCCACCGTGCCTTCGGGCAACTCGGGCAATTCGGATATCTGCAGCGCGGAAGAATCAATATCCATGAGCTCGCCCGTGTCAACATTGTAGAAATGGTGGTGATTATCCGTATTGGGGTCGTAAAAAACCCGTGTCGGATCGACGATCACCTCGCGCACCAGGCCATTGCGTGCAAACAGACCCAGCGTATTGTAAACCGTTGCCTTGGATACCCGGTCACGACCCTCGTTGACGCTGGTCATCACCTGGTCGGCAGAATAATGCTGATGTTTGGAGAACAGCACACGGGCGATCATCAGGCGCTGCTGTGTCGGCAAGATACCATGAGAGCGCAGCATTCCGGCGACATCCGGGTTATGCGTCGTGGCGGGTTCGATGTGATTATCCATAAAAGAATACCTGCTGGTTTACTGTCGTCCATGGATTGCTATCCATGACGGGAATTATAGGCAAGGAGCTATACGATCGTCTATGCCCGACACGCCATCCTGGTGGCTTGTTATGCCAGATCTATACAGGGTATAGACGGCAAAACCTACAATGAGTAGGGCTGAATTGCCGTGAAACTGTCACGTTCCAGCATGATGTCCACCAGAAGCTGTGCGGATGCAGGCGCCATCACGACACCGTTACGAAAATGCCCGGCATTGACGTACAGACCATCTATCCCGGGATGCTTTCCAATGAAGGGTATACCGTCCGATGTCCCCGGCCGCAGCCCGGCCCAGTGTCTGATCACCTCGTAGTCGGCCAGCACCGGCGCCAGTGAGGTCGCACGCTCGATCAGCAGCTGTCGCGCCTCCGGGGTGGTTTCCTTGTTAAATCCCGTGTACTCCAGTGTGCTGCCGATCAACACCAGTCCGTTCTGCCTCGGGATAAGGTAATAGTCCTCATGCAGGGTGATATGCCGCAGCAATCCGGGACGGGTTTCAAACATGATCATCTGGCCGCGCACCGGCTCTACTGCAAGGTCCAGTCCGGCCAGCTGCATCACCCGAGAACTCCACGCACCACTCGCAATAACTACCCGGTCGGCATGGTAGCCACCCTTGCTCGTCTGTACACCCTGTATCCGGCCCGAGGCAATATCGAGCCCGGTCACCTCGGTCTGCTCGAGAAACTCGATGCCCTGTTTGTGGAGAGCCTGGGCCAGCGCGGTACACAGCAGTGGATTGCGTATTTGCGCCACTTCCGGTAACAAAATGCTGTCTTCCCTGGGCTGCACAATCTCCGGATCAGACTCGCGTACCCAGGCCGGCGGCACCGTTTCAAGCACGCTGGTGTACTTGTCCGCCCACTGGCGTATATCGGGGTCTATCTTCATGTTCAGCAACAGCATGCCGGACTGCACCCACTCGGCATCGATCCCGGTATCGTGCAACAACTCCTCTACCAGGCGCGGGTAGTAGCGCTGGCTCCATACCACCAGCTCGGAGATGGCATCAGGGTAGCGCCAGGGAATCAGCGGCGAAAGAATACCGCCACCGGCCCAGGATGATTCACGCCCGGGATCGCCACGCTCCAGAATTACGACATCGAGGCCTGCATTTTTAAGGCCACGCGCAGTCAGCATGCCCAGCATACCGCCGCCTACCACGATGCAATCGAACCTGTTGGACCTGGCTGTCATCTTCTGCCCGTTTCACCAGCATGAATAATCGAGAAAATCACTATCAAGAAATCCGCAACCCGGTCGATGTTGATTGACTGGACCTGTAGCCATTAGCTTGCACGCACAAATACTACGGCAGCACGAAATACGCCCGATAGTAATGTATGACCGGCGAAGCAACCCACCTGTCGGGTAATACTAACCGCCTATCTTATAGCGGATGACACGGATGAGCGAGGCTTGTACAACTATGAATATGGAAAGACACAAGGGATTTACCGTGGTTGAGCTGCTGATCACGATTGTCGTCGTCAGCATACTGCTGGCCACAGGGGTACCCAGCATCTTGCAAATGGTCAAGAACAACCGGGTGACCACACAGGCCAACAAGCTGGTCACCTCCGTGCAACTGGGCCGCAACGAGGCTGTCAAGCGCGGCACACGCACTACCGTCTGCGCAGCCAACACCACGCTGGATGACTGTGCCGGCAGCACCAACTGGGCAAATGGCTGGATCGTCTTCTCAAACCTCGACAATGACTCCACGACCGATACCGGCACCGGCGCCTGCCTCGCTACCGAGGACTGCATCATGAGGACCTCGGAAGGCATCAACAACAGCACCCTCACCGGCAGCGACAGCGTCATACACTTCCTGCCCACCGGGCTGACAGACAATGGCCCGGTCACGTTCACACTCACGGCAAACGACTGCGAGAATGAACAGGAACGCTCCATTATCGTCACCCTGCAAGGCCATACCACCATCGCATCACAGGCATGCACACCCTGACAAGGTACCCACATCATGCTAAATACATCAAACCCGACCATAAACAATCAAGCCGGCTTCACCCTGATGGAGGTGTTGATAGCGCTACTGATCCTTTCCATCGGGCTGCTGGGCTTGGCCTCATTGCAGACCAATGGCCTGCGCTCCAACCAGATGGCGAGCATGCGCACCATCTCTACCCAGCTCGCCAACGATATTGCCGACCGCATGCGCGCCAACCCCACGGGGGTGGACGCGCAGAATTATGTCATTGCCACGAGCGACGCTGATCCGGTTATACCGGCAGGAGAAGCCTGTGAAGGCACCACCTGTACGTCTGCGCAAATGGCCACCTACGACCTGGCACAGTGGCGCGGCGCGGTCCGCGCATTACCGGGCGGCACCAGCGCTATTGCCAGAACGGTAACGGGCACTGTTGTGACACATACTGTTACGGTTTTCTGGGACGAGTATCGCAAGGGCATTTCCGGCACCAACTGTGGTCCGGATCCAACCGTCGACCTGCGCTGCATCTCACTGACACTGTAACGAGGCATCCATGAGCCACATACACAGCAAGCACACCGTCACTCGACCACGCATGCAGGGTTTCAGCATTGTCGAGATGATGGTCGCCATGGTGATTGCCCTGATCCTGCTGGCAGGCATCGGGCAGATCTTTCTCAGTTCAAAGAAAAGCTTCACGATCCAGAACACCCTCGGCAGGCAACAGGAAAACGGGCGCTATGCGTCTAATGTAGTTTCACAGGATCTGCGCAGGACCGGTTACTGGGGCGGCAATGCCGACGTCTCCGGCGTCACCGGGACAGAACCCCCGATTGCACCCGCCGCTACCTGCAATACCGGTGACAACACCTGGGGGCGCATGATCGACCGGCGTATATTTGGCCTGAATCATGACGAGACGGCCGCCCTCGGTGCCTATGCCTGTATTAATGACGGCAACGGCCACACGTCACGCGATGTAGTGGTCATGCGATTTGCCTCGCCCTGGCTGGTCTTTGCAACACCAATCACCAACCAGCGCCCCATAGAAAGCAACAGCACCCTGTATATCCGTTCATCCCTGACTATCTCTGACGAGGCAGGCCGTCTGTTCAAGGGCAGCGACAAGGCCGATTCCAACAACGATATGAACGATGGCGGCACGGCCCCGCCCTCCGAGCGCACCTCCGAGCTGATCGCACGGGCCTATTACATTGGTCCATCAGGCCAGTCCTGCAATGGCATTTCAGTACCGTCACTGTACCGGGAACAACTGGATTCCAACGGATTGCCCGTCGCCGAAGAGGTTGCCTACGGCGTGGATAACCTGCAGGTGCGCTATGGCCTGGATACGGACGGCGACGACTCCGTCGACATCTACCTCGATGCCGGCACCAGTGGCCTGAATGAAGACACGGAATGGGAACAGGTCATTGCCGTTCGCTACTGGTTACTGACCCGCGCCGAATGCCCGGAGATCGGCTACACCAACAACAACACCTATACCATGGGTGATGTGGCTTACGCGCCAAATGATAATTTTCGCCGTCAGCTATATCAGTCAACCATCAAGCTTCGCAACCTCTAGCCTGAATCAGGAAATGGAGAAATGGCCATGACTCATTCAAAAACAATGCTCAGCAAAAAACAGCGCGGTGCCGCCCTGTTTATGGCACTGATCTTCCTTCTGATCATGACCATCCTGGGTGTCTTTGGTATGAACCTGTCGCGCATGGAAAACCTGATGGCAGGTAATAACCAGTTCCAGGCACTGGCGCTCAACCATGCGGAACTGATGCTCGATGCCGGCCTGCGGGAAATCGAGGAGAACATAGGCGCGCCCTATATCAACCCGGATACTTCCGGTGACCACATCTACCTGAATACAGCCACATCCAGTCAAACCATCGATCCAACCGCGCTTAACTGGTCGTTCACCTCGGTCAGCACCACCCCGCCGGGTGGTAATGCCAACTACGAATATGACTATGTCATCGAGTACATCGGCTCGCTGGATGGTACCGAAAACGGACTATGCACAGCATCGACCGGCACCGGCAGCACACTGGATGACTGCATCCGTGAGATCTACCTTGTAACCAGCCAGGGCGTCACAAGCCGTGGTGCAAAACGCATTATTCAATCAGTTTTCGTGTCAGGGGAATTGATGTAAACGGACAAGGCCTCCGTATCCGTCTGGAGAATCGTTATGAAATTAACTAACAAAACACGTTTCCTGTCTGCCGGCGCCCTTCTGGCCGTGCTTACAGCTTCCCTGTATGCCACCATGACATTCACGCCGTCCACACAGCCGGCTACCATCCTGGGCAAATACGCACTTGAGGATACCAGCCTGGCCGGTGGCACCCTGGCCTACCGCCCGTTCTTTGAGAACGGCGCCTGGCAGGGCGACATCATCCAGTACGAGATCGATGCCAACGGCAACCGTTCCACCGACGCCAGTGTCGGTTCAAACTCGCCGGTCGTACCGGGTTCTTCAGGCGGTTGTGGCCAGACGGCCCCGGGTGGATGCTGGATGGCTCGCGCCACCTTCGAGAGCAAGGTTGCCACTGTTACCGACTACTGGAAAGAAGTTACCAATGGCAGAAATATCTTTACCTATGGCGATACCGATAACGACGGCGTGGGCGACACCCAGGTGGATTTTCTATGGAGCAATTTGAGCGATATCCAGCGCGCCGTTCTGGACGCGACCACGGCTGCTGACCCGACCCCGCTGACTGCAGCCTACGACAGCCCGGTCCTGAACTACATTCGTGGCGATGCCAGCAACAACACCAGCAACGGCGGTAGCTACCGAACACGCTACAGCCTGCTCGGCGACATCATCAATTCATGGCCGATTTACATAGGCGCCCCGAGAGAGAACTACACTTTTGGAGACTTTATTACCTTCAAGAATGCCTATTCCGGCAGCAACCAGCGCGATGGCCGCATCGCGGTCGGCGCCAATGACGGCATGCTGCATGTCCTTGATGAAGATGATGGCTCGGAGGTCTACGCCTACATCCCGACCATGGTGCATGGCAAACTCGATCGGCTGTCCGTGCGACCCTATGACAGCATCAACCATACCTCTTACGTGGACGGCAAGCTGACCTCGGTCTCGGCACAGGTCAACGGTACATGGAAATCCGTTCTGGTTGGTGGACTCGGTGCCGGTGGTGCCGGCCTGTTTGCACTGGATGTCACCAACCCTGACATGAGCAGCGACAAGATTCTGTTTGAAGTCACGGGCAGCGATGTCGGTTACATCTACAGTCAGCCGAGCATTGTGCGTCTCGCTGATGACAACTGGTACATCATTACCGGCAATGGCTACGGCACCGGTGGTAACGGCAAGCTGCTGCTGATCAGCCTCAATGACGGCACCTATACATCGTTGTCTACCGGCGTTGCTGCAGGTCTGTCAGGCACTACGGTCGTTGATACGAACGCCGATTCCTACGCTGACATCGCCTTTGCAGGCGACACAGATGGCAACATGTGGAAATTCTACCTTGGCAGTAGCCCGCCCCTGACAAACCCTGAACGGATCTACCAGCCACCCGTTGCGGTCGGCACAGACCAACCCATCACGACGCGACCGGATGTCGGTGAACACCCGCTGGGTGGCTACATGGTCCTGTTTGGTACCGGCAGCATTACCAGCCTGACCGACGCCATCGATCCGGCCTACCCAACCCAGGCCCTGTACGGCATCTGGGACAGCGGCCCGGGTGAGGTGGTAGTCGCGCAGACGCTCGTCGAGGTAAGCGACGCCACGTTCACCGACGGCACCGACACCTATACGGAAACGGTACGCTATATCAGCACTAATAATTCACTTGACTACAACTGTGCTGCCAATGATGCGACCTGCGACATTGGCTGGAGGGTTAACCTGCCGAACACGGGCGAACGCGTCGTTGGACCGCCGCAACTGCGTAACAGTCGCATGATCGTGGTGACCAGCAATCCACTGGGTAACTCCGATGGTAGCGACCTGATTGGCGACAGCTGGCTGATGTCTGTCAATTTTCTTACCGGCGGTGATAACAACGCCATCGTGCTGAACCTGAACGGTGATGGCGACCTGAACACCGGGGATGCCGTCGATATCAGCGCCACCTCCACGCCCGACCTGCGTGCCCCGGTTGGCCTGCACCTCGGTGACGGCAACATCTCGCAACCGACACTGGCCAGTGTCAGCTCCGGTATCGACGCCATCTTTATCAATGGACTGCGTATGCCGCTACCGATTATTCAGCAGGTTGACGGCCCTCTCCTCGCCGGCCATCTTGATGTCGAGACCGACAGCCCTGATGGCGGCAACATTGCCACAAACAATATCAGCAAACACAGTGAACGATATAATGTTGAAAAACATGACGGACTGGGCCACGGCATTGATGGTCACTTCCATGACTATGACACCAGCAATAACATCACCTACGTTGATATCTTCGAGCTCGAACACCGTCGCGGCAAGGCCAGTGCAGCCGCTACTGCAGCGCCCTGTAATCCTTCTACGCCCAATCAGAAGACCATTGATGTCAACGGTGAATGTCTATTGGCACTCGAGGGCGAACTGAACCGCGCCTACGACACCCTGGCAACAGACGGCGACGGCGTCGATGAAGGATCGCCTGCATCCGAGGTCTATGCTCTGGGCACCACCACCCCCATGGCAGCGAACCAGAAATTCATTGTGGTTGTAACAAACGCCGACCTGACACCGGCAGCCGACCTGCAGATCGGCTGCCGCACCTGGAACGCCGAGGACTACCAGGACATGATCACCTCCCAGCTCGAGGCCGGTAAAACACCCTCACAGCTGCTGGATGATGAGCATGGCAATGCGTCTTTGATATTCACCGCGGCCGATATAGCCTCGGGCAACAGCGATCCGACCGGTATTTCCTGCCCCGACGACAGCCCGAACCCGACAGTGCGTATCAAGTTTGCCACCACGGACATCCTGCAGGCCGGCATCCACGGCACCCGCGCCCAGTGCGTCCTGGGGCTGCACGACTACCGGGACCCGGTGGACTACTGGGATTCAGAGGTGCTCTGTCATGCACCCAGGCACCTCTATGGCGAGACGGTTAACTGCGACGGATTAAAAACGCCCCATGGTGAGGATTTGCGCGACCCCGGCGCTGCCTATATCAAAGATCCGGCAAACAATCTGCACATCACCGAGCTACCCAGCAAGGAAGGGACCGGCTACCGCTGGCGCAACGGGGCGTTGACTGTCCAGTTGCTCAAGGTTGGTGACCCAGCGATAAGCGATTCTGTAGACGCCAAGTACACTTTGCAAGACCCCGCCTACCTGCCAACCAAGGGCGGTCGTTTCGGCGGCACCTATGCCAAGGCATTCACGACAACCGTAGTCTCGGGTGATACGCCTGTAATGGCCCTGACAGAAGGCCTGAATGAAAGCGGCCTGCTGCATGAAACCACCGTGTACTGGCACCTGGGCGATCTTTCTGACGGCATCCAGCGTGGCTCACCCGCCTCCGTGCCCTGCTATGGCGATCCCAGCTGGAGCAGTGTCTGGACCCAGGAGACCCGCGGCCTGACACTGGGCCAGTACCAGGCACTGTATGAGGACATCGATGCCAGCGTACTGGCAGCCTATGACGCTGCGGTACTGGCGCTGGAAGATGCGCTGTTGGGCGACGATGAGACGGCCACCAACCAGGCACTGCTGGAACTGGGCAAGCTGCTCGCTGGCAATCCGGATCTGGCTATCTATGACCGCTACCGCGACTATGCACCGGGCAACATACCCGAGCAGCACCTGCGTGAAATCGACCAGGACAAGATTCCCGATCCCGATGATCCGGATGACAATCCCAGTGGTGATGACGGTACCCCGGCCGAGGTCGACGATCTGACCACCGGCACCGGTACCGCGCTGAACCGTGACATCCTTGGCCCGAACTTCGCCATCGGCCGGCGCACCTGGATTGACCTGCGTCAGTAACTCGAACCACCCGGCAGCCAGGCTGCCGGGTCTTTTAAACTGTTAACTCCGGAATACAGGACCGTGATAATGAAGAAATCCGCGCGTGGCATGACCCTTATCGAACTCATCATCGTTGTGGCCATTGTCGGCATCATTGCCGCCATCGGTTACCCGTCCTACCTGGAGCACGTCAAGAAGACACGCCGCGCCGAGGGCATGGGCGAGCTGCTGGAACTGGCCGACCGCATGGAACGCCACTACGCCGACACCGGTTCCTATGACCAGGCGGACGGTTCGGACATGGCGGCCGTGACGATCTATCGTGCAACGACACAGAATGGCTACTACACCCTGTCCGTCGACTCCGGCACGAATAACGTGCAATACACGGCGCGCGCGGCACCGACCAGTCTGGGCGGACAGAACACGGACAAGTGCGGCACCTTCGTGGTGAATTCGCAGGGCATGCAGACGGTAACCGGCGGCTCCCTGACAAACGCGGACTGCTGGAAATAGCAGCGAAGATGGGCACGGACCCAATGTAGGGCCGAATTCATTCGGCCATCACAGCATCAGGTTAATCTGCACTGAATACACACCGAAGGCCGAATGAATTCGGCCCTACAGTGTATTAGCCGACGGTAGTAAGCCAAAAAAGAATATACAAGTAACGATACACATCAAGGCCGCGCGGTGATCTTCAACTCCGCCGGCAGCGCAAACGTCACCGGTTCCTTCTTCCCCTGCGACTCGGGTGCCAGTTCGGCACCCCACACACATAATTGCTCAACGACCCCGGTCACGATGTCCTCCGGTGCAGACGCGCCGGCGGTAACACCGATACACTGCCTGCCCTCCAGCCATGCAGCTTGAATCTGGCTCGCTTCATCTATCAGGTAAGACGGCACACCCTTGTTCTCGGCCAGCTCACGCAGTCGATTGGAGTTCGAGCTGTTGGGTGAACCGACCACCAGGATGACATCACACTGCTGTGACAGGACCTTCACGGCATCCTGGCGATTCTGGGTGGCGTAACAGATATCATCCTTGCGCGGCCCTTTGATAAGCGGAAAACGTTCGCGCAATGCGTCGATGACACGCAGCGTGTCATCGACCGAGAGTGTCGTCTGGGTGACGAAGGCAAGGTCACCGGGATTGTTCACCTGCGTGGCGGTCACGTCTTCGGGTGTCTCGACCAGGTACATCTGTCCGCCACGGGATTCGTCATACTGTCCCATGGTGCCCTCTACTTCCGGGTGACCCTTGTGGCCAATCAGGATGCATTCACGCCCGGCCTCGGCGTGACGGCTGACCTCGAGATGCACCTTGGTCACCAGCGGACAGGTTGCATCGAACACACGTAACTGCCGTTGCGCACCCTGCTCGTGCACGCTACGTGACACACCGTGCGCACTGAAGATCACCGTACTGCCGTCCGGCACTTCATCGAGCTCGTCGACAAACACGGTGCCTCTCGCCCGCAGGCCCTCAACGACGTGACGGTTGTGCACGACCTCGTGGCGCACGTAGATCGGCGCACCAAACAGTTCCAGGGCCCGTTCGACGATTTCTATGGCACGGTCCACGCCGGCACAGAAGCCTCGCGGGTTGGCCAGGATGATCTTGGCTTGAGGATGCATCATGGGTGGGATTATAGGCGATTACAGAATCCGGGGATCAGTGAAACCTGTCAGTTACTGTTTCCAGTCTACGCGACATCAACAACATCACTGTATAAGGGGAACAACCTCGAGTATCTCGACCTCAAACACCACGACCCGCCCGGCCAGCGGATGGTTAAAGTCGACCGCCACCGAATCACCATCAACCGACAGGATCGTACCGGATAACTCTTCCCCCGCGGGCGTGTCAAAACCCATGATCAGGCCGGGTTCAAGTGCCTGCTCATCGGGAAAGTCCTTGCGCGCCATGCTGTGCTGCCTGGCCGCATCATGCAGGCCGAAGGCCTGTTCAGGATCGAGCACCAGGCGTTGCCTGTCACCGGCCTTCAAACCGTACAGCCCGAGTTCCAGACCTTCCACCAGCGTACCGTCACCCATGGTGAAGGTCAGTGGCTCATCCTCAAAGGTACTCTCCATCACGGTGCCGTCCTCGAGGGCCAGCGACAGGTGCAGGGTGACGGTGAATTCCGGGCTGATGGGATATTTCATGACATTATGTAATTTGATCTTGCTGTAGGAGCGCCTTGCAGGCGCGAATGATTGTTATGTGATGATAAAACTTCGCGCCTGCAAGGCGCTCCTACAGGTTTAATAAAAATTCTGGCGCAGGTTCACGCAGTGCCGGTCGTTTTTTCGTGACTCCCACGAAACACATCCAGCAGTAGCAGAAAGGCGCCAATGCTAATGGCCGAGTCGGCGACATTAAATGTTGGCCAGTGCCAGCTGCCGTAGAACACATCGATGAAATCGATCACATGGCCGTAAACTATCCGGTCGACCACGTTTCCGACAGCACCACCCAGGATCAGTACCAGTGCCAGGCGTACCCGGGTATCACCCGGCGGCAGTCGTCGCAACCAGGCAAGCAGAATAACGATGACCACCAGCGCCAGGATGATAAAGAACCAGCGCTGCCAGCCGGAGGCATCCCCGAGAAAACTGAATGCCGCGCCGGTATTATAGGCCTTGCGCAATGCCAGGAACGGCAACAGTTCGACTGACTGATGCATCGCCAGCATGGCATCCGCCAGCAGCTTGGTGCACTGATCGACGATCAGCACCACAACTGCAACCCATAACCACCTCAAGATATAATCCCCGACTCAGACAAAGCGCCGCGACTCGCCATCCCCGCAGACGTTCTCGATACAGCGCCCGCAGATTTCGGGATGTTCGG
>CAJQNP010000089.1 GCA_905479705.1 uncultured Gammaproteobacteria bacterium | reverse complement strand
GACTATGGCTTCGCGGATGCGCACATTGACATCTCCGGACTCACCGAGGCTGGCTCTCGCCTGGTCGAGGTAGGCCTGCGAGGACGCCACTGCGGCCTCGGCCTCGCTGCGGGCGGCCCGTGCACTGTCGACAGCCGCCTGCAGCTCCAGGACCATCGCGGCTTTCTTCTCGGCGTTTTCCACCGACCCCGCCTTGTCGCCGAGGAGACGCGTCGCGCGACCGGATTCCGACGTAGCGTTCGCCAGTGCCGCCTGCTGTTGATTGATCATGGCCTGCGCGGCAACCACGCCGGCTTCGCTTTGCAGCACCCTGGCTTCGGCCGCCTTGACCGAGGCTTCCAGCGCAGCGACATCCTCGCTGGCCTGTTGCAACCGGACCTGCGCCTTGTCAACAGCCAATTGATAAGAACTGGGATCGATCCTGAAAAGCAATTCGCCTGTGCGAACAAACTGATTGCTCTGCACCGCGATCTCCACGATGTAGCCCGATACCCGGGGCGCGATCTTGACGATGTCAGCCCGCACCTGTCCGTGCCGTGTCCACGGGTTGTGTATCCAGCGCTGGTAGACGATGAACGCAATCACGACGGCAACGAGGACCAGCAGGAGGGTTGGTAGTTTGGACTTGATATTCTTCATGATGTCTGGGGCGTTTGTCATAGTCATTGTCATGGGTCAGGGTGCGATGATGAACAGGGCGATGAGTGCTGTTGCCAGCAACCACAGCGCGGCGTTGGTTAGCGGCGGATGCCAGAAGAAGCGACTGATCTGTGTCCGGTTGAGCAGCCTGGCCAATAATATCGAACAAAGCAGACCGGCCGCGATCGCCACGAACAGCGGTGGTAAGTACAGGCCGAGGAACTGGAATTCTGCTGGGTCACCGGTGAACATGGCTATTCTCTGACCCCGGGGTTTCGCTCGGGCTGCGCCCGCGGGGCAAGGTAGGTTTCATCCGTATCTGACGGCCGCTGGAATCCCAGGTCCGTCCTGGCCGTGTAGTCCGGTGCATCGAGGATATTGCCCCAGTTGGTCCGGCTGCGCATCTCCTCGGCCGTCTCCTCCGGGATGAATTCGTTACCGACACGCAGCTCCCATCCGCCACCGAGCGCCTTGTATGCGCTGATGAGGCTCGCGGCGACCAAGCCCTCAACGGCTGCCTCGCTGTCCTGTTGCCGGTTCAGGTTGGCGGCGGCGATGTCGACACGCAGGAAGTCTATCTCACCCTCCGTGTACTGCATCCTCGACAGCTCAAGTGACTGCCGCGCGTTCTCCGCGCTCTCGGTCAGGTAGGCAAGCTGCTCACGTGTTTTAACATAGCCGTACAGCGAGGACTCGACCTCCGCTGCCGCCTGCAGCACGATGTTCTGATAGTTCACTGCAGCCTCCTGGAAGGCCGCGTCCTGCACACGGATGTTGTTCTTGATACGGCCGTAGTTGAGGATCGGCCAGCTCAACATCGGGCCGATCGACCAGACCTTTGAGCCACTGTCGAACAGGTTGTTGCCAAGGGACAGGCCGCCGGCATCGGATGCCTGGTACCCGAATGAACCCCCAATAGCGATTGACGGAAAAAGGTCAGCGGTCGCGATACCGATCTGCTCGCTCCGGAACGCCGCGACGCGCTCCGCGGCCCGAACATCGGGCCTGCGCCGGAGCAGGTCCGCCGGCACGCCGATCGCCAATTGGGCCGGGGGAGTGGGAATACCGGAACCACCGGCAAGCACCTGTTCAAGCCCGCCCGGAGTTCGCCCGAGCAGGACACCCAGTGAGAGCTTGGCATCGCGCAGCGACGACTCAAGACCGGGTACGCCGGCCTGGGTGTTGGACAGCGTCGCCCGCGCCTCGGTAACATCAAGCTGCGATACCTTGCCATTACGGTAACGCGACTCGGCGAGTTCCAGCGACTGGCGCTGCAGCACCACGTTGACCTTTGCGAGTTCGATACGTCGCTCGAAGGTCCGAATCTGGACGTAGGTCAGCCCGACCTCCGCGACCAAAGTTACCAACACATCGTCATAGGCCGCAATCGAGGCCAGAAGCGCCGCGTCAGCGGCATGGATGTTGCGGCGGAACTTGCCCCAGAAGTCGAGCTCCCAGGCCGCATCGAAACTGAGACCCGCAGTCTGAAAGTTGTGATACGGCGGGTTGTTGTGATTGTTGTCGCTGATCTGAACCTTGCCGTAGTCCGCCTGTATTTCCTGTTCCTGTGGAAAGAACTCACCGACGGCAATACCGCGAGCGGCCCTGGCCTGGATCACACGCAACCCCGCCGCACGCAGCGAGAGGTTCTGCTCGTACGCATCGTGAACCAACCGCGTCAGCACCGGGTCATCGAACGCAGTCCACCATTCGCGAACCTCGGCAGGCTCATCCTGGAGAGTCTCCGTTGACTCCAGCCACGAGGGATTGACGTCTGCTTCAGGCCGTACATAATCCGGGCCCACCGTGCACCCTCCCACAGCCAGGCCGGCGACCGTAATCAAAATCAGGATCCGGTAGGGAGATAACGCCTTCATAGTGCTTTGCATCATCATTTACTCTCAGCTCTGAACCGATTAATGCGAGGGTCACTGTAGCATTCAAGAGTCACCTTAGCATTAACGCTGTGATGTCAGTTCCAGATCCATGCGTCGCTGCGGGGTATTATCAATAATGAAAGTGCTGCAAGTAAAATTAAGAAAGCCTTGAGGTTCAAATTGTCCATTATTGGCTCCTTGGGTTTTTAGTTGCCGGCTTTTGCTTGCATCTTGTAAGAACGGCATGCAGCGGTCTGCGGATCACCCCGGTACGGCCCGAACACCAGGGACTGAATCTTCAGCACCTCCCTTGGCACCTGTCCGAAGCGCTCCCGAAACTCGGTGGAGAACCGTCCGAGGTGGTTATACCCGTTGCGCAGTGCAATCCTCGTCACGGTTTCCCGCGAGGGGTCTGAGGCGATCAGATCAAGGCAGGCGGCATCCAGGCGCACGGACTTGAGGTAACTCGTGATGGTCACACCGAAACATTGCTTGAAACAACGTTGCAGGGTCCGGACACTGATCCCAACAGAACGACATATATCCGCCAGGTGGATGGCTTCGCGAAAATGTCCATCAATGAAGGTTCTCGCCCGCTCGGCCACAGCTATGCATGCCTCGTCGAAAGGCAGCACCTGAGACGTCGTCCGTTTTCTGGATGCGGGTTCTGCGAAAAGTCGAGCCAGTCGCGCTCCGTTCGCGCGAGCCAGCGTGGGTGCATCGCTGGCAACCCGTTCCTGCAGCGCTGGCTTTCTGTTTACTGAAGCGACTTCCATGCAATTTTCCTGATTAACTTTCTGGTTTTCGCTGACCGGGACGCTCTGCTGCCAACACGCTGTCGATAAAGGCCCAGAGTTCGTGTTCGTCAGGGAAGTGCACTGCCCGACCAGAAGAAAGGTGCTCAACGCGTCCCTGATGGGCAAACCTGGATCTATCTGAGTTCGCTTGCAACTGGATGACAAAAGCACGGTTGGTGGGCAGTGATATGTGATTCTCGGTCATGGCAGACACTCTCCAACTACTACTCTGTATAGCGTGTCGTACCAGTCGTGTTCATGGGAAGATGGGTGCGTGTTCCACCTGGAACGGCGGGTGTTCTATTTAAAGTGTTGGGCGTTCGCGCCGCGTTCGCGTTCAGCTATGCGTGTCTTGCTGGCATGCTTCCACGACTTCGTCGAGGGTGCTGTAAAAGCCGTCCTCACCAATGAGTTTCTGCAGCCCGTGTCGGTCGTCAGGGTCGACGTCTTCCAGGGCCTGGGCAACGACCAGCCGGGTGCCGCGCTCCTCCAACGCGGTGAACAGTGACTTGACGGTCTGCGCGGCGGAATAATCCACATAAGAGACTGCGGAGATGTCGATGCAGAACCAGCGCAACGGCGGTTTTGCGGTGTTCATAAGCGTCATTATCTCCTCGGAGAGCTGACGTGCATTTGCGTAGTACATGCTGTGCGTAAATCGATAGATAATCAGGCCGGGGATAGCCTCGACCTTGCTACTCACCGGGCGTGGGACCCATTGCCCGGCGTCATTACGCTCCAGTACGGAATTCTTCGGCCGATAGCCACGCCTGGTGTGTTCGATCAGAGACAGCACGATAGCGAGCAGAATCCCCTGCTCAACCCCGACGAACACCACCGTCAGCCCCGTGATTACCGCCACCCAGAACTCCGCCTGCCGTTGTCGGAAGATGCCCTTCATCTCTTCGACCTTGATCAGGTCGACACCGATCAGAAACACGACCGCCGCCAGCACCGACTCGGGCAT
>CAJQNP010000088.1 GCA_905479705.1 uncultured Gammaproteobacteria bacterium | reverse complement strand
CCGCTGGTCAGGTTTATGAAACCGCTATTGCGGCGGGTATACAAACTGACGGCCTGAACGAAAGCGCGAGAATTTCTTCAATGCCCCCGAATCGTTGTAATAACGCTGTTAACAGGAGTGGTGAATGAAGGCCGTCATTCTTGCGGATGGCCTGGGTACGCATCTCTCGGGGGAAACGTCTAAGGTGTTCTTCGAACAGCAACCCATGAAGAGGCGGACCGAGGAAGGTCAATTATCAGCGCATTTCCATCACGGCTTCTGGCAAGGCTCCCTGGGAAATCTGGTAGCCGCCATGTCGGACTTTGCCTGCGGATGTATGCCTGATGTTTAACTTCAAGCATCGCTGGACGGCCTTCTGGATGCGTCGTGCCGGACTATCGCGCTTCGGCCGCGTATCAACGCGACTATCATTCTTCGGTCGCGTGGCAACGCGCCTGGCGACCCGGTTCGTGGCGCCCTACAAGGGGCGCATCTCACTGGCACGCCTTACCCCGGCGGGTTATTTGTCGGTGCAGGCCGCCATCGATCATAATGACCTGCGACTCGGACGACACTGCTTTATCGGTGACCGCGTACAGATCTACCGGACCCGTGAGGGTGGGTTTGTTGAGTTGCAGGATCGGGTGGCACTGTACAGTGACCTGATCATCGAAACGTACGATGGCGGTCATGTAATTATTGGAGAGGAAACGCACATCCAGGCACGTTGTCAGCTGGTTGCCGGTAAATCCTCGATCATTATCGGTAAGCGCGTCGAGATAGCAGCGAACTGTGGTATTTACCCGTTCAATCACGGTATGGAGGCCGGTGCCCTGATTCGGGAACAACCGCTGGTCTCAAAGGGCGATGTGGTCATCGGCGACGATGCCTGGCTTGGATTCGGGGTTGTCGTGCTGGATGGAGTCCGCATTGGTGCGGGTGCTGTCATCGGTGCGGGTGCTGTCGTGACCCGGGACGTCCCCGATAATGCGATAGCCTGTGGTGTCCCTGCACGTGTTACCGGTATGCGGGGTGATAAGATTGATGCAACTGTCTGTTAATCAATGCAAATATTATTTTACATGGCCGACAGGTTTTTGGCGATAATACCGCTCCCCGTGGCGTTTTTCGACGTCCTGTATTCGTATATAAAATGTTGATTATAAATGGTATTTAATAGCTGCTGCGGGTTCCCGCCGGCCAGGACAGGTTTGCCTCAACGTACTTTGGTCGCATATCCCAACATCGGATAAAAGTGCTATTTTGTCTTTGCAAGTACCACCTTATCTAACGGACTAGACCTGTAATGCAAATACAAACAATGGGTTGCGGGTTATAGGTGAGGTTAAGTGCTGTCAGAAAAATATAACAATTCCAGTGCGTCTCGTTGCTCGAGGGTAGGCCACACACGGTACCTCATTGTGTTTGTCTTGTGTCTGGCGTTCGCCGCCGTTGCCCAGTCTGCGCCCATCCCGCAGGGTGGCTGGTCGTTGCTGTACGTGGACAGTCAGGAGCTGGCGGGAGAGGACGGTGCGGCGGCGAACGCGTTTGACGGTAACCCGCTGACGATCTGGCACACGGAGTGGTCATGCTCGATACCGGACTACCCGCACGAGGTCAGGATTGACCTGGGCTCGGTGTATGACGTGGATGGTTTCCGCGACCTGCCGCCGCAGGCTGAGGCGTATCTGAATTAATGAACAGCAACCTGCAAACGACTGCTGCCGATATTCTTGTCGAAATAGAACCCTGGGGCAACGAACTGTGGTTCCTGCTCGGGGTTGGACTGATTTTTCTTTTGAGTCTGCTGGCCTTTACCCGCCAGTACCCGGTACATGAACGGTTCCCGGGTCGGCTGGCGACGTTTTTTGACCGGCTGAACAGTGACTCGGTATTTATTGGCCTGTGTCTGTTTACCATTCTCCTGCTGCGTTTGCCGGGTGTGTCCAGGCTCGAGCTTGCCTACGGTGATGAAGGTGGGTTGATTTCGGGGGCCCTGACGTTGCTGCAGGACCCCAGGTTCTGGCTGTCCGTCGATAATACAACGATTGGTCCGGTATCCACCTTCTCGCTGACGCTCATCGATCTCGTTGGCGGCACGATCAACTACGGCACCATCAAGCTGCTCGGCATATTCGTGTGGATGCTGAGCGCATTCCTGCTGTTTCGCGCGCTTGTCAACCTGTATGGCTCGCAGCTTGCACGTCTGGCGGTACTGCCGCTGGTGGCCTGTGTGGCGACTTTCAACATATGGGACTACGTGGCATTCAACGGTGAGCATATCCCGGTGCTGTTGCTGGCCTTGTCGGTCTGGTCTTTCAGCAGGATGGAGCGCACCGCAGGACGTAGTGCTGTCATGTTTGCCGTGCTGACGGGGTTTGTTCTCGGGTTAATACCGTTCTCAAAGGTGCAGGCGGGCCCCATCGCGGTTGCCCTTGGTGTCATGCTGGTGCTGTATTCGTGGTTTCGCGGCAACAGGCATGCGCTGGCCCTGATCCTGGGCGGCCTGCTGCCGCCACTGTTCATCATTGTTTACCTGCTTTTATCCGGGGCCTTCGAGGACTTCTGGCAGTCGTATATCCTGAATAATCTTGTCTATGCCAGCGAGGGTTTCTTCGGTCAAAAGAAGGACTTCACCGTGCTGGAGAATGCGCTCGGATTTCCGGCGTACCTGCTGAAGTTGCCCGATACGCGTTACTATTTTATCTCCCAGTTTGTGATCATCATCGCAGGAAGCCTGGTGTTGTTGACGAAGTGGCGATCCAGTGACCGGCAGACCGCTGTGGTTGTGCCGATTGCCTGGGTTGTCGTGCTTGCCAGTATTTATTGCATTCTGCTGCCCAAGAATAACTGGACCCATTACCTGCTGTTGCTGCTCGCGCCACTGACCCTGCTGTACGGCGGTGTGCTGGGGGGACTGAAAAACCTCGCCAGCAAGAGGCAGCAGGCGCTGCCTGGTGCGGCTGGAATGGTCATTGTTGCAGCATTGCTGCTTGTCAGTGTCCTGCTGCCGTCACTGTATGTACTGCTGAACAAGAATATTGCCTTTGAGGCTGCCATGCAGAACAGCTTTGAAGGTCGCTATTACAGTGATGTTGCAAAGGAAATATTCAAATACGCGGAACGTGGTGAACGCATTGCCGTCTGGGGGTTCGCCTATTATTACGAAGAGACCGGTATGGCACAGGGTACCCGCGAGGCACATACCGAACGCCAGATGACCCCGGGTACGCAGCAGCCCTATTACCTGGATCGCTGGATGCGCGACCTGGAACGTATCAGGCCGCCGATTCTGCTCGAATCCTTTCCGAAACAACATCTCGATCAGCAACTGATCTATTACCCCGAGGTTAAAGAGCTTGTTGATGCCACCTACCGGCAAACAGCGGACATCGATGGTGTCAAGGTTTACGTTCGGAAAGAACGCTTGCAGGCCGTCGGAGTGGCACCCTAGCACGGGGTTCGGCTAGCGGGAATGCCGTGCTGCACAATCAGGGTCAGCACACAGGCGGCCACTGCGACCATGGCCGGCTGATGGTCGTTTTGCCGTGGCCAGCATGACTGCAGCGACCAGTGCAATGCCTGCAATCAACCCCGTGATCGCGCGTGATTCATCGCCTGTGACAGGTCGTTTCAGATACCAGGTTGACGTGATCCTGCGGATATTCAGGGGCAGGCGCTAGCGCATGCTGATGGGGTTTGGCGGGCCAGGGTGGAACGGGTTTACTCGATCATTGATGTTCGTTCTCGTTGAATCCGGCGGAGCGGTCAACGAGATAGTCGGGGCGGTTTTTGACTTCTTCGTAGATCTTTGCGATGTATTCGCCCATGATCCCGAGACTGATCATTATAAAGCTGCCCAGTAACAGCAGAACGAAAATGATTGTCATGAAGCCTGTAACAGCAGTACCAATAAACCAGGACCACAGGGCCTCAACCGCAACACCGAAGGCAAGTAGCAGGGTGAGGATTCCAAAAATCGTCACGATTCGCAGCGGCATCGAGGTAAACGAAACGATCCCGGTGATCGCCAGGCCGATCAGTGACCGGGTCGACCACTTGGTTTCACCAGCCTGACGTTCTGCCACATCGAAGAACAGCTTCTCCTGGCGGTATCCCACCCAGGTGACAAGCCCGCGAAAGAAACGTTGGTACTCGTGCAACTCGTTGACCAGCGCATTGACGACAACACGGTCGATTAGCTTGTAATCCGACGAGTTGCGCAGATCGATCCCGCCCAGAAACTTGAGCAGGTTGTTATAGATCGACGCCCGGACGCGTTCCATGGCGGTGTTGGCGGCGCGCTGTCGTTTGACGGCGTGAACGACCATGGCCCCGTCCTTCCATCTCTCGATCATCTCCGGTATCAGTTCGGGCGGGTGTTGCAGGTCGGCATCGATCGTGATCACTGCGTCACCGGTTGCTGCCCGCAGGCCGGCGAGCATGGCTGACTCCTTGCCAAAATTTCTGCTTAGCTTGATGGCTCTCAGGTTCTCCTGATCCTGACAGAGTCTGTTCAGGACGGCATAGGTTCCGTCCGTGCTGCCATCGTCGATGACGATGATTTCATTGCTGACCTCGCAGGATGCCAGCACACCGTTTATTACACCAAGAGCAGCAGCTATACCCGGTTCCTCGTTGTTCGCCGGAATAATGACAGATATAACGGGGTGGTCCACAGTATCGTCTGCTGCTGGAGACTGGTCTGCCATGGTCTGAAGAATCCTCGGTGAGTGCGCTGCACAAGGCGACGCTTCCTTATCGTCAATCCGCCAGCCTTTCTGAATGCTACGATATCAGATTTATTTGCCGATGGAAGCAGAACTACATTGTTGCTTCCAGGCTGGTGGGTTGTGCCGGTTTCCGGAGTGGAGCGGGGAAACCGGCATGCTGTAGGATCGACACCAGACAGCCACGGTAGAATACAGGCAATACTGAAATAAAGGGTAATAGCATGACTACACTGACCATCGTCGTTCCTTGCCATAACGAAGAGGCTGTCTTGCCCGAGACCGGCAGGCAGTTGCTTTTATTGCTGGATACCTTGCATGTTAGCGGCAAAGTGTCTGGAGACAGTCGAGTTGTGTTTGTCGACGATGGCAGTCGTGATTCTACCTGGAGTCTGGTCGAGGATCTTGCTGCCCGCAATTCAAAAATACAGGGGATCAAGCTTACCAGAAGTTATGGTCACCAGAATGCCCTGCTGGCAGGTCTGATGACCGTTGAGGGTGATGTCGTTGTCAGTGTCGATGCAGACCTGCAGGATGAGCTCTCGGTTATCGAGAACATGATTGATGCGCATGAAGAGGGGGCGGATATCGTGTACGGCGTGCGCTCCGCACGCGATGTCGACACACTGTTCAAGCGACTGTCCGCGGTGATGTATTACAAATTGCTCAACTGGATGGGCGTGGACGTGGTTTTCAATCATGCTGATTATCGCCTGCTGAGCCGGCGTGCCCTGGAGGCGCTGAAGGACTACAGCGAGGTGAACGTGTTTCTGCGCGGCATCGTGCCGACACTCGGTTTCAAGTCGGCCATTGTGCGTTATGTGCGCAACGAGCGTTTCGCCGGCGAGTCCAAGTATCCGTTGCACAAGATGCTGGGCCTGGCGATCGACGGTATCACCTCGTTTTCCGCTTTTCCGCTGCACCTGATCGCGGCTCTCGGTGTGGTCATGTTCCTGGCCAGCCTGGCCCTGTCTTTCTGGGTCCTGTGGACGTGGCTGTTCACGGAAAATGCCATTCCCGGCTGGGCGTCATCGGTTTTGCCCATGTACCTGATGGGCGGCATCCAGCTGTTCGGCATCGGCGTGCTCGGCGAGTACATCTCCAAGGTGTACCTCGAGACCAAGCGCCGCCCGCGCTACATCATAGAGAAGTCTGTCTGATCCGGCCTGCCGCGCCGGTTGCGGGGCTGCTCAAGACCGGTGCGGCTGCCTACCCAACCCAGAAGTCGAACGCGAACAAGGATGAGAGCAGGCCCAGTCCCAACGCGCTTGCCAGGCTCCAGGCACGATCGAAGATCTTGTTGCGTCCCAGCAGGGCCAGCATGATATACACCGAGGGCGCGACCATAATATAACGTGGCATGCCTTGCGGCACGCCACTGGTGAAGGAGATAACGATCACCGCGAGTCCAAACAGGGACAGCCCGGGGTAGGGCCTTAGTGTGACCAGGCAGGCGGTGACGCCGAGTATCACGGCAGCAAATTCGAGCGCGTAGTACACCAGCCGTTCGGATGCTAGCGACATGGAAGTAAAGGCGTCGTGCCAACCAGCCAGGGACTCTTCGATTGCCAGTGCGCTGCGCCCGAAGAAGCTGTTCTCCACATGCTTGAACGGTTCGTGGAAGATCAGCCACCAGATTGCGAACGCGGCCACAGGCATCAGCACCAGCAGGCCGCGGGCGGCGATCGGCAGCAGCCTTTCGCGATCAGACCAGTCAACGGACTGCCACCAGGCAATAGCCAGTGGAAAAATTAATGCAATGCCGACGGCGCGTGTCCAGACAGCAAACGCGGCTAATATCCCGGCCCAGAGCAAGTGCTTGCGCTGCATGAGTGCCAGTGATGCAAACGCCAGCCCCATGAACAAGCCTTCCGTGTACACCATCGCCAGGAAGAATCCCGTCGGGAAGATCAGCATGTAAAAGGCTGCCCGGGTGGCGCTGTCATCACCTTCCCGCTGCCGCACGATATCGAACAGTGCAATCATGGCAGCCAGCGCCCCAAGGGCAGAGACCAGTACGCCTGCCAGCGTGAGCGATGCAACCGGTGTCGGGGTTACCAGCCTCAGCGGGTAGCTGACAATGCGTATGACCCATGGGTACATCGGATAGAACGCATAGTTGAGTGAGACCGGTTCCTGGCCTGGCGAGTCGTCCTCATTAACAGCTGTGGTGGTACGTACAGTCGGGTCATCGTAGCCGCGCAGGGCAATGGAGAGATAAAACTCGGAATCCCAGGCGACCTGTTCATTCATGAACGGCTCGGTGAGGTACGGCTTGTCATGATGGGACGTTGGCCCGGTTTCAGAGGTGGTCCAGTTTAGTACCGTGTCCGGGCGCTGGGGCTCCAGCCGGGCAGTAACGACGTTCTGGAACGCAATCAGTGTGACCAGCCATGCGGCCCATAGAAGGATCAGTGTCGTTAGCTGTTGACGCATGGTCTATCAACTCTGGTCGGTGTCCAGAAACTCGCAGATTGTGGTGGCAGGGAGGCGGCGCCGTCAATCGATATGATGCTAGATAACAACGGATACAGGCGCTGAATCTTTAACGCTGATCTGCCCAGCTCTCAGGCAAGCCCTGGCGTTGCTGGATGGCCACTGAACAGGGATAACCGCTGGAATGGCTGACAGCGGCCGCGTTATCACTGCCGGGTGGTCAGCATTTGCTATGGATGCGGTCTTGGCCAATGGCCCAAGGGTATGATGTAGCAGAGAGATTGATCATTATGGCTCACCGGCAACAGCAAGGTCAGTGTTGCGAGGCAAGGCCGGTTCCCCAGGCTAAAGAATTCATTTATTCTGGAAGATATATAAGTCAGTGGTGATATACCGGGGCCGGAATTGTTGGCCTTTACCTGTGTTCCCGCTTGCCCTGCTGAGGCGTTTCTGGATGGCCAGACGCGCCGTGTAATACGCTAAGTTACCGTATAGTAACGGAATTCTGTACATGATTCTAAAGCAGTTTATCAAGTTCTCCGGCGTGGGCGTGGTTGGCACGGCTGTGCAGTATGCCACGCTGTTCCTGCTGGTACAGTTTGCGGGTGTCTACCCGGTGCTGGCTTCGACTGCCGGATTCGTGCTGGGTGCGTTTGTGAACTATTACCTGAACTACATATTCACATTCAGGAGCAGCAAGTCGCACTTCGAGGCGATGCCAAAATTCTTCACAGTGGCGACCGTGGGGCTGTTGCTGAATGCCATGATCATGGAGTTTTTTATCAGCTTCTTCGGGCTTCCCTATATTATTGCCCAGTTGATCGCGACCGCGCTGGTATTGCTGTGGAATTTTTCGGCCAATAGAATGTGGACCTTCATGGAATCCAGTTCCTAGCCGTTTACCCTGTACAAGGGTAACCCTGCTGAAGCAACGTTCAATGGCAACCTCAACAAGCGACAACGCAATCCGGCTCATCGTTAATGCCGACGACTATGGCTACTTCCGCTCGGTCAGCCAGGGGATCCTCGATGCGGCTGACAAGGGTATGGTCAATGCAACCGGCATCATGGCGACGGGGCAGTGCCTTGACGAGATGTTGCCGTTGCTGGCTGCCAATACCCAGCTTGATGCAGGCGTACACCTGAACCTGACATACGGTGAACCGGTCACAACGGCGATGAGGCAGGCACTTGAGGAATGGGATGGCAGATTCCCCGGCAAGTACAAAATGGCACTCGCCATCCTGACGGGGAAGATACCACTCGATACAATTGAGCAGGAGCTGTCTTCCCAGATCGAGTATTGCGGGCAAAGCGAGACCACGCTGAGATTCCTGAATTCACATCAGCATATTCATATGCTGCCAGCGATTTACAGGATGACGTTGTCACTGGCCCGGCGATTCAGTGTCCCGTTTGTGCGCCACACCACGGCGGACTGGACAGGCTATCCAGGCGCCGGTGGTATTGTGCGTAATTCAATCATACAGGTGCTCGGATCGATGAGTTCGACGGCTGATGGCCCATCTCGCGTTACCTGCATCGGGGTTGGACGCAGTGGCAAGCTCGATCTGGGCTACCTGCGTAAACTGTTTGCGCAGCTGCAACCCGGGAAGGTCTACGAGTTGATGTGTCATCCGGGCCATTTCAATTCGGCAGAGATAGTTGACAGCCAGCTGATTGACTATCACGCGTGGGATGCGGAGTATGACTTGCTGACCGGCGAAGGGATGCAGCAACTCTGTGGCAAGTACAGTATTCAGCTAACCCGCTACCGGGATTTGCTTGATCAGTAATGGCTATGCGGGCTGTACGAGGCAGGGGTGCGGATGGCTGTTGCCGGTTTATACATATCAACTTGATTTCATTTTAATTATTAAATGTCCCCTGTCGTACTCATAATTTTCAACCGGCCGGACCTTGTCGAGCGTCAGTGCGAGAGATTGCTTGCCATGGATCTGGAACAATTACTTGTTATCGCTGATGGCCCGCGTCCCGGCACCGACGATGTGGACAAATGCAAGGCAGCACGTGACATCATTGACTCAACGGCATGGACCTGCAGCGTCCAGAAGAACTATGCCGATGCAAATATGGGCTGTGCCAACCGGATTGTCAGCGGTCTTGACTGGGTGTTCTCGCTTGTCGACCGTGCAATCATTCTGGAGGATGACTGCCTGGCTCATGCCGGTTTCATATGTTATTGCAACGAGTTGCTCGAGCGCTATGCAGACGACGAGCAGATCATGCAGATTTGCGGTACCAACCCGCTGGCTGATATTCAGGACCCCTACAGTTACCGTTTTTCGCATCACATCATGTGCTGGGGCTGGGCAACCTGGGCACGTGCGTGGTCCTGTAATGATGTATCCATGGGCCTGGCGGATGCAGATATCGATGCCTTGCTTGAGCGCTACATGCAGGGCAACCAGACAGCGATCGAATACTGGCGAAGGGTCATTGGCATGACGCGCCGCGGCGAACTGGACGCGTGGGATTATCCCTGGCAGTTATCAGTCTGGCGTCACGGCGGGATTGCCGCATTACCCAACCAGAACCTCGTGTCAAATGCCGGCTTCCGGGCTGACGCGACGCACACCAAGAACTCGCAGGCGCGGCTGGCCAACCTGCCGGTGCATGACCTGGACTTCCCCCTGCGACATCCCCCGGATACGCGTTACGGGATTCAATATGACATCCGGTTTATCGAGCAGGTGCCCGGACGGGTTCGTAATACACCCCGGCAGAGCAGAGCCAGCCTGGTCAGGCGGATTGCATCAAGACTTAAACGTATGCTCGTCGGTTGATCTTGAGAGAGACATGAACAG
>CAJQNP010000087.1 GCA_905479705.1 uncultured Gammaproteobacteria bacterium | reverse complement strand
TGCGGTTGCCCGGGTTCAATGTGGTCAGTGCTGACGTCATGCCGGTCTGCCTCACTGGTCATGCGCCGGTGTATATATTCGCCGAGATTTGCCATCAAGGGCGTCATCGCCATGGTTAACGCCACCAGCAAGATCAGGATGTGGAAGTAGTGATCCGGAAGGATTCCGCTGATGGTTGCCAGCCCGAAGATCACGAAGCCAAATTCACCGCTCTGCGACAACAGCAGGGCCACCCTTGTGGCATCCGCTGAACTCACACCCATGAGACGGCACAACACCCAGAGAATGACAGACTTGATCAGCAACAGGGCAACGACCAGCCCTGCAATCGCGGCGCCATGCCTGCCAAGCAACCCGAAGTCGATCGACATGCCCACGGCCATGAAAAACAGGCCAAGCAGAATGCCGCGAAACGGCTGGATATCGGCAACCACCTGGTGGCGGTAACTGGATTCGGCCATCATCAACCCCGCAAGAAACGCGCCCAGCGCCAGCGACAGGCCGGCCTCTTCCATTAGCCAGGCGGTACCGAGCACCGCAAACAGGGCCGCGGCCGTAAACACCTCGGCCGTCCGGCTGACTGCGACGAGTCGCAGCACCGGTGTCAGTAAATACCGGCCTGCCAGTATGACGAACAGGATGACCAGCACGGCTTCCAGCAGCGCCAACTCGAGACCTTCCAGTAACGGGGTCTTTAAGGCAAGCAGCGACACCAGTGTCAGCAGTGGCACCACGGCCAGGTCCTGCAGCAGCAGTATGGAGAACGCCGTGCGGCCATGGCTCTCGCCAATCTCGCCGCGTTCGTTCAGTATCTGCAGGGCAAAGGCCGTGGAGGACAGTGCCAGCCCGAAGCCGATAATGACGGCCGTCCTCAGCGGCTGGCCGAACAACAGGGCCAGCCCGCAAATAACCAGCCCGGTCACGACTACCTGCGCGGTCCCCAGGCCAAACACCATGTGTCGCATCTCCCAGAGACGCGCCGGCTTGAGTTCGATACCAATGATGAACAACAGGAAGACCACGCCAAACTCGGCGATATTACGGATTTCCTCTATTCTATCGATGAACCCGAATCCCCAGGGGCCGACAACGGCGCCGGCGACGAGATAGCCGAGGACTGAGCCCAGGCCCAGACGCCGAAACACGGAGACGGCGATAATGGCCGCCGCCAGCAGGATCAATATGTCTTTGAGGTAGTGCGTTTCTGTCATTCCACACCTGCCAGAGTGCAACACAACGAGCGGTACCTACAGGCACAACAGGGTCTGATGCTCAGCGGCCCGTCGTTCATCACCAGTGATTTACAGGTCAACTGCAGTATCCAGCAACTGACCGCCATTACCAAAACCATCAGGCCGGACTGACGTCAAGCTTACCCGGCATACAACACCCCCCGTATCCGGAAATAACCCTCACTCGGCACAATCAATGCACAGGGTCACGTACGGCAAGGCCTTCAGCCGCTCCTCGGAAATCGGGTTTCCGCATTGCGTACAGACCCCGTACGCATCCTGCTTGATACTCAGCAGCGCCCGGTCGATCTGCTGGACGATCGCTTTTGCCTCATGGCCCAGCGCGTTCAGCACATCGTCATTCTCCCGCTGGGTAACCTGTTCGGCAAAATCCTTCTCGACAGGTTCCTCGCGGTGATGAACATCCCTGTCAATGGAACTGATCCGCGATGTCATTTCTTCACGTAACTTGTGCAACCTGCTCTCGTATTCCGCGTAATTTAACATGTTCACCCCACATTAATTTCCTGCCTTGATCATGGCAAACAACTCGTCTTTCAGTGCGAGTCGCTTTTTCTTCAGTTCTTCCAGGTACTCGTCCGAGGTATTCTCGAAACCCTCCTCAACACGCAGAACGGCATGGTCCGTATCATGGTACTTCTCGAACTGGGTGGCGAAGCGCCTGTTCGTCATCTTCAGTTCATGGATACGCTCCTTGTACTCTGGAAGTTCGTGAATCAGGTCATGTTTTTCTAGCGGCATGGAATCTCCTTCTCCGGAAAAATGAATATACGTCAAGAATAAGCAGTAATGCCCGGATTAGAATTGATATCAATCAAGAATCAGTCACTCTGGTGAATGCCGGCAGCAAGGCGCACTGCCGGATTCCGCTCATCAACCGGGCCATATTGATTCGTCCATGGGCCGTTGCGCAGAAACCCCAGGCCGAATGAATTCGGCCCTACACGCTAATCACAAGCAGGCATGAGTAGTACGGGGAACATGGCCTGTAAACAATCAGTGGCTTAAAGCCGCCAGCAGAATACTAACGGATTCAGCACACCTGCAGGGCCGAATTCATTCGCCCAGCCGACCCAGTACGACCGCAATGCCAACGGAACCAGCACACCTGTAGGGCCGAATTCATTCGGCCAGCGGACTCAGTAAAACCGCCTTCAGGCCAAATAAATCCGGCCCTGCGGGGTGGCGCAAGCCGTCACACAGAAAACGCTGGTTCAGCCCGCAGGGCAGCCGTGATCACGGCGTACTATCAATAGTCGAAAGGCCTTGTGCAGTTCCATGGCGACCAGCACGGTCAGCGCCAGGCCCAGCAGTTCCAGCCAGTGTTGCGGCGTTATCGGCTGGATATGCAGGACGTCACTGATCCAGGGGGTGTACATGGCACCGATGTGAATCAGCTGCGCCGCCGCCGTTCCGAACAGCAGCAGGGGGTTGCGCATCGGGTTGTGCCGGAAGGCCGACAGGCTCTCGGAGCGGCTGTTGAAGACATGTATGTTCTCGAACAGCACCATCAGCATCAGGGTGCCGTTGCGCGCCTCGTCCAGCGAGAAGCCGCGTTCCAGCAGTAACTGGAACAGCAGGAAGGCAACGCTGCCGATCACCAGCGCCGACAGGACCACGCGTTCGATCATCAGGCGGTTGAAGATCGATTCTCGGGGCGGTCGCGGCGGACAGCGCAGCTCGTCACCCTCGCCAGGCTCGAAGGCCAGCGCCACGTCCTGGATACCGTTGGTCACCAGGTTCAGCCACAGCAGCTGTACCGCCAGCAGCGGCAGCGGCAAACCAAGCAGCAGCGCCAGGGTAAACAGCACCAGCTCGGCGGCCCCGGTCGAGATCAGCAGAAAAATCACCTTGCGCACGTTGGCGTAGGCAATGCGCCCCTCCTCGACCCCGGCCACAATCGAGGCAAAGTTGTCATCGGTGATAATCAGGTCTGCGGTCTCGCGCGCCACGTCGGTGCCGCTGCGGCCCATCGCCACACCGACCTGGGCCGCGCGCAATGCCGGCGCGTCGTTGGCACCATCACCGCTGACGGCAACGAAGTGTCCGTTGCGCTGCAGGGACTGGACGATGTCGAGCTTCTGCTGCGGCTCGACACGGGCAAACACCCGCGACCTCCCGGTAAGCCGGTCCATTGCGGCTGCATCGGTCGCCTGTTTCAGTTCCGGCCCGGTGACCACCTCCTCCGGGCTGCTCACCAGGTCCAGTTCGCTGGCAATGGCAAAGGCCGTTGCCGGGTGGTCACCGGTCAGCATCGCCACCCGAATGCCGGCCTTCCCGCATGCCGTCACGGCCGCCTTCGCTTCAGGTCGCAGCGGGTCAATCAGGCCGACCAGACCCACCAGGGTCAACTGCCCGAGGTGTTCCTCGGAGAATACTTCTTGCGCCCCCAGTTCAATTTCACCGGCTGCCAGGGCGATGACACGGTAGCCCTGAATGGCCAGCGCCTCTGCCTGGCGTTCCAGCAGGGAACAATCCAGCGCCACCCTGCCACCGGGTGCAGCCATGCTGCTGCACATCGGCAGCAGGCGTTCCAGCGCCCCCTTGGCAAAGACATGCTGGCTGCCATCCTTTTCATTCAGGCTTGCCGAGAACAGGCGCTCTGATTCAAACGGGATGGTCGCAATCTCCGGCATGGCATTGACGGTCTCCGCCTGTACCACGCCGGCCTTGTGTGCCATCACCAGCAGGGCGACATCAACCGCATCGCCATGCCGCGCCCAGCCGTGATCACGATGCGCGAGCAATCCCTCGTTGGCCAGCACGGCCGGCTGGCACAGCCACCCCAGCATGGCCTTTTCCTTCGGCAACAGGTCGCCCCGTGCTGTGCGGAAACCGCCCTCCGGTTCCAGGCTTTCGCCGGTGACGTCCCACGGCTCGTGGCCAGGAAAAACGATCCGGCGCGCCGTGAGTTGATTGACGGTCAGGGTGCCGGTCTTGTCAGTGGCGATATAGGTGCAGGAACCGAGTGCCTCTACCGCCAGCAGTCGCCGGACAATGACATGTCGCCGGGCCATGCGGCGCATGCCGATGGCCAGCGCCACCGTGAGCGCCACCGGCAGGCCCTCCGGAATGGCCGACACGGCCAGCGCCACGGCCAGCAGGAAGATCTCGTCCAGCGGCATGCCGCGACTGAGTGCGACGGCCGCCATCAGCACGGCGGCCACCCCGATCAAAATGGCCACGCGTCGGGTAAAGCGTTCCATGCGAACCAGCAGCGGTGCCTTGGTCGGTGGCCTGCCAAGTACCGCAGAGGCGATTCGTCCCAGTTCCGTGTCCAGCGCCGTGCCCGTCACGACACCGCGGGCGCGTCCGCGGCTGACCAGGGTACCTGCAAAGGCCATGTTGACCCGGTCGCCTGGCGTACTGTCCTCTGCTGACAGCCCGTCTGCATTCTTGAACACCGCGATGGATTCGCCGGTCAGCAGCGACTCGTCCACCTCCAGGTCACGGCTGGCAAGCAGGCGCATATCCGCGGGGACGCGCTCACCCGATTCCAGCAACACGATATCCCCGGGGACCAGTTCTTCCGCAGCGCACTCGTAGGTATCGCCCTCGCGCAACACCCGGCTGCGTGTCGTGACCAGTTGCTGCAGGGCCGTTGCCGCCCGCTGTGCCGAGTATTCCTGGGCAGTGCCGATAATGGCATTCAGCAACAGGACTGCACAGATGAAGCCTGCGTCTGACCATTCCTGGATCAACAGCGACACCAGGGCCGCTGCCGCCAGTACGTAGATCAGCGGGCTGGCGAATTGATGCAGGAAGACACGGACAATGCCCGGTGGTTCGGACGCGGGCAGGGTATTGCGTCCATAGTGTTGCAGTCGGCTGGCCGCTTCAGCCTGGCCCAGGCCGTTCGGCGTGCTCTGCAAGCCGGCCAGGACCTCTGCGGCCGGCCTGGCGTGGGGTGATGGCAAGGGAGATAGCATGGTAATGGCGGTGACTAATTACCTGACAAGGTACTCACTGGCTAACCGGAAGTTGAAAACCGAACAGTGCACCGTTTTGTCTGTCTTTATCGACCCACAGCTTGCCTTCATGTGCCTCGATAATCGCACTGCTGAGTGACAGGCCGATGCCCATGCCCGAGTCCTTGTTTGTCTGAAAGGGATCAAACAGGGTATCGGCAATCCTTGCATCGATCCCGGGGCCGTTATCCGCCACTGTAACCACGACCCTGTCATTGGCTGACAGGGCGGACTGAATGACGACCTGACCCGCGGATATGTTCGAGTCCCTGATCGCTTCCAGGCTGTTGCGCACCATGTTGATCAACACCTGCTCAACCTGAATCTTGTCCACTTTGACACTGCAGGCCTGGCAGCCAGGGCGGAATTCTATATTCACATTACTTTTCTGCACTTCATATTTCAGAAACCCGATGACACTCTGTATGATTTTGTCGATTTTCAGGGATTCCCTGTAGTTGTTACTCTTGCCGATAAATTCACGAAGGTGTCGAATGATTTCGCCGGCACGGTGTGCCTGCCGGGAAGCCCGCTCCAGTATTTCCACGACTTGCTGTGGCGCTGCCGGCGTTGACTTCAGCAGTGACATTGCGGTGTCACAATAACTGACCAGTGCGGTCAGCGGCTGATTCAGTTCATGCGCCATGCCCGATGCCATCTCCCCGGCGGTGCTCAATCGAACGACGTGCGACATATCCTGGTAGTGGCGCAGCGTTTCTTCCTCGGCCCGCTTTATATCGGATATATCCCTGCCTTCCGAAATAATCAGCACTGCCTTGCCTTGCTGATCCAGCACCGGCTTGAGCGTGAAGTCGATCGTCTTGATGACGTCACCCCTGGTGAGC
>CAJQNP010000086.1 GCA_905479705.1 uncultured Gammaproteobacteria bacterium | reverse complement strand
GCGCTTCATGTCAATGCGGTAGGTAATCAAGTTGTTTTTCGGTGTGACCTGACCGGTAAACTTCACTTCACCGGCACCGAGTGCGCGACCGCGACCGGGACTCCCGGCCCAGCCGAGGTAAAAGCCAACCAGTTGCCACATCGCATCCAGGCCAAGGCAGCCGGGCATGACCGGGTCGCCCTCGAAGTGGCAATCGAAAAACCACAGGTCCGGCGTCACGTCCAGTTCAGCAACAATCTGTCCCTTGCCGTTGCTGCCACCGTCATCGTTGATGAGGGTGATCCGATCGCACATCAGCATGGGTGGCAAGGGTAATTGTGCATTGCCCGGGCCGAACATCTTTGCATGACCGCAAGCCAGCAGGTCCTGCTTGCTATAGCTGCTTTTCCTGATGTGCGGGGTGTGAGTATCGGCCTGGGTTGATTGTGTCATGTCTGGGGTGGTTAGCCTGTGTGTGGTTAATCGCGCTATTTTAATCTACTTTGTGGTTGCTCTGCACTGACCCTGTCGGAGTGGTCAAGCTAGTCCCTGAAATTCTCGGCCTGTAGCGGCTGTTTGAGACCGAAATTGTCCAACTGACTGATAATACTCTGTAAATCGTCCCGCTTCTTGCCGGTCACGCGGACCTTGTCGCCCTGAATGCTGGCCTGTACCTTTATTTTTGTTTCCTTGATCTTTTTCACCAGTTTGCGTGCGGCCTCCTGCTCGATACCCTGTTGCACGGTGACGGCCAGCGTGGCCCTGGTGCCGCTGGTCTGGACCTGACCGGAGGACAGGGCGGCAACATCGATGCCGCGCTTGGACATGCGTGTGTACAGGATGTCCAGAACCTGGCGTATCTGGAATTCGTTGTCGGCATACAGGGTTAGCACCGCCTCGTTATGCTCCACACGGGCATCTGAGCCCTTGAAATCAAAGCGGTTGCCAACCTCCCGGTTGGTTTGATCAACGGCGTTGGTGACTTCGTGCAGATCAACTTCCGAGACAACATCAAAGGAAGGCATTCATCGACTCCTGAAATTCACATACGTGCGGGCTGGCAGGTGCGCCATTATATTCATAATTCAGGCGCCAGAAAAACATATGGCCGGATGACCGGCCATAAAAGAGGTGCTTTTATGTAAGTGTGCCTGTGACGTCAGTCGGAGCGGCGGAACAGTCTTGCCAGAGGCGAGAACAGGCGTTTGAAAAATCCCGGTTGTTCCAGCTCAAGGTCATCACTGTTGTCAGCGACTACCGGAATAACCGGTATCCGGGTTCCCGAACTGTCCGCGTGCGGTTCGAATCTGGCTGGCGCCTGTTCCGTGAAGACCGCGGCTGCTGTGTTTGCGCTGCTTTCTGCCGGCTGGGATGCCTCATCTTCGGGGTCGTGGCTACCATAGGGTGCGGTGATCACGATGTTGTCTTCTTCGCCGTGCTCGAAATCGAATACCGCCGGGTTCAGCGTTGCAGTTGTACGCGTATTACCCTGCGATTCGGCTGGATCCTCTGGCGTTGACAGGTCGGGCACCGGGCCGGCAAACAGGCTGGGTAATTCGCAGCTATCCTGCTCGGCCAGGGATTTAATGGCAGGTGCCTCACCGGCATCCTGCGCAGATTTTCCGCTGGTGGCATGGATGCTGGCCCTGGCAGGGTCGTCAGTCTCAAGCGTTGGGTTGATCATCTTGCTGATGGCGGCATCTGTCAGGATTTGCGGTGTCACCGGTTCCGGTGCCGGCGTGTTCGCCGTCGGCTGCTTGCTGCCGGCTTCATTACAAATGACCTGGTTACCACCATTGGATGTCGCGTACAGCAGGCGACTGTCGGCGATAGCAAGCAATTCATCAAAGCGTGTGTTGCGACGGATCTCGGGTGCTGCAACACCAATGCTGACTGTGTAGCGGATCCTGTTTTCACCCTGCTTGAGGATGCGGGCACTGATATCACGGTGAATCCTGTCTGCCAGATTGCGTATGCCGGCTGTATTCATGCCGGGCAACAGCAGGGAGAATCGTGCCGCACCGACGCGTGCCGCCATGTCTTCCTGGCGTATGCATGATTCCAGTACCGTGGCGACGGACTTGACGATTGCTTCGGTAACGTTCTTGCCATGTTGTTTGTAGAGGTCGCCAAAGTCGTCGACCTCGATGCGAAATACAGCGAGTCGGGATTGGTGCCGGACGGCATAGGAGAGTTGTTCGAAGCTGCGGTCCATGAAGGCTGCTTCATTGGCCAGGCCAGTGAGCGGGTCAGTCTGTGCCTGATCCTCGAGCTCGATTGTATTTTCAGTCAGTGATTGTGAAGTGGCGTGTGCGCTGGCGTGTGCCTGGGTGCGTGCCAGCAGATGAACGGAGTCAAACGGCTTGCCGATGAAATCGGTCGCGCCGGCCTGGGTTGCGCGTTCCTTGGTTGACTCGGAATCATTTGCACCGGTTATGACGATGACCGGCAGGTCCTTGATCTGGGGGAGATTGCAGCTTCTGATGCGATTCAGCAGTCCAAAGCCATCCAGGTTAGGCATGGTCAGGTCGGAGACAACCAGTGAGAACGGGCCGGCATTATTAAGTAGTTCCCATGCATTCTCACCGTCAACGGCTTCTACCGTTTCAAAGTGATTCTGCAGGATCTTTCGTGCCGTGACCCGGATGACCTTGGAGTCATCAACTATGAGTAAACGTTGCTTCGTTGCTGGTTCGTCGCCCATGACTCCGCCCGTGTGGATGTGTTTAATCTTGCAGGCGTATCGGCTTGAGATTCCTTACCTTTAACGGCGTCGACAGTCCCGGCGCGGGGTCGTTGGGGTATCCGTGTTAGTGCTATGATGCGCTGGTCATGGCGTAAAATTGCCGGATAAAGCCACCCCGTTTTACGCCGATTCGATGAGGCGTCCGGGGGGGGCACGGTTCCCGGGGTTTTTGCCGGTTCCTTTTCTGATTCTGATCGGGCTGTATACATGGTGAATGGAGTAAACAACCTGCTGGTTCACTTCAATGCCTTCGTCTGGGATGACGACATGCGCGAATTGAGTGGTGTTCACCGCTACCTGGTTTTCATCCTCCGTGTCATCCATCTATTGATCAAGGAACTCATTGGAGGGCAGTTGAACCTGCGAGCCATGAGCCTTGTATACACCACGCTGCTGTCGATAGTGCCGTTGCTGGCTGTCAGCTTTTCCGTGCTCAAGGGTTTCGGTGAGCAAAACAGGATAGAACCCCTGTTGTACAACATGCTGGAGCCGCTGGGTCCTAGCGGTATTGAAATAACCGACCGCATTATCGGGTTTGTCGAGAACGTGAAGGTCGGGGTGCTCGGTTCGATCGGTGTGGTGTTGCTGATTTATACCGTGGTTGCCCTGCTGCAAAAGATCGAGTCGGCGTTCAATTTCGTCTGGCAGATAGACAACCTGCGTTCCCTGTCGCAGCGTATCAGTAATTACCTCAGCGTCACCCTGATGGGTCCCGTGCTCATTTTCAGCGCAGTCGGCTTTACCGCGACCGTTCTGAATACCGAGACCGCGCTCTATCTGGCGACGATCGAACCGTTTGGGACCCTGATGCTGTATGGCAGCAAGCTGGTGCCCTATATACTGGTATGCCTGGCCTTCACGGTTATCTATATCGTCATACCCAATACACGCGTGCAGTTCGTCGCAGCGCTCGTCGGTGGGGTAATCGCCGGTGTGATATGGAAATTTACCGGCTGGGGTTTTGCCGCCTTCATTGCCTCGTCCTCGAAATACGCGGCTATCTATTCAAGTTTCGCCATTCTCATCCTGTTGCTCATCTGGATGTACCTGAGCTGGCTGATCCTGCTGGTGGGTTCGCAGATTGCCTATTTCGTGCAGCACCCGAAATACATGACCCTGCACAGGGAAGCCATCGTGCTGAGTAACCGTATGCGCGAGCAGCTCGCGTTACAGGTCATGTTTCTGGTGGGTTATAGCTACTACCATGACAAACCGGCATGGACGCTGGAACGATTTTCCGACTACCTTGATTTACCGGGTGAGCCGGTACACAGGACGCTACGGGTGCTGGTTGATGCGGGTTACCTGATAGAGATAGACAACGAGGAGGGGCCGGTGTATCTGCCCATGCATGACATGGAGAAGATCCGGCTGGCGGAGGTTCTGACCGATGTGCGTGCCTCGCGGGAAAGTCGTGCGTTGAACTTGCAGCAGCTGACCTCGGTAGCTGCGGTTGATGACATTATGTCGACAGTCAACGCGGCGCAGAAGCAGGTGCTTGGAGAGCGCTCACTGAAAAGCCTGGTACAGCCTGTTGACGAAGACCTTGAGACTACCCTGCAGGCTTTACCTGCGCCCTGATTAGTCAAGCCGGCTCAGGGCTGTCGTTGTTGCGGCCTTGATACCCATCCAGTAAGGCAGGTTCTCCTGCATGGCATGATAGAAGGTCTGCGTGTCCGCGTTACGACAACCCTGTGGCCCGGGAAGCTGGCTAACCCGGTAGTACCATGCCGGGTAACCACCGGTGGCCTCGGGGGCCATGGCGGGCAGGGGGCCGATATTCTCGGCAACCTTGCCCTGCATCATCCACTGGCCGGCACACAGCTGGCTTGCCGTCTGTTCGCGGGCATTCACCAGGGAAATATGCGCCATCGCTTCAGCGACGCTAGCGGTCTGGGCAAGCTCGCGTGGTATCCAGGCGATGTAGTGATCCAGTACGGGGTTTTCCACGGGGATAACGGTCTGTGCGACACTATGCCCGGTGGGCGCTGACAGGGTGGTGCAGCCTTGCAGTGCGAGCAGGGTAACGGTGACGATGATTAACGAGACGGTCTTGATCTTCATGACACTCTCCACAGGCCCCCGGCTGGTATGATTCATACAGCTGCTGAATCCTGTAAACCAGTCTAGGACGGGTTGTCCGGGTAAACTGTGATCGGGTACTGAAAGGTGTAAAACGTTATAAAATGTACGGATTTTGTGTGGACAGGGTTGCCGCGTAGTGGCTACTGCAAACGCTACAGTCGAGCATTGCATCGAGACCCTGTGCGATCAGGGTTGCGGGCGTGTATCGGAGTATATCGAGGCGCTTCGGGCAGGGCAGGTGTTTGCCGAGGTCGCCGGGCTGAGCGAGACAGAGCGACAGATGGTTCTGGCCGAGCTGGAAGCCGTCATGGTGCCCTACCAGGGGCGGGGCGACGACTGAGCTATTCTGCCGGGTCGCTGCAGAACAGGATCAGTGTTTGATCGACTCGTGCTCGGCATCTTCTGCCGGCACATCAATTTTCGAGAATCGCGGCGACTCATTCAGCAGTGAATCGATATCGTTCCTCAGGCTGGACAGTTCCTCAAGCTCGTCATAGTCCGCATTGTCGTCCGCCACTGCCATATCATCGGCCGTGGCTGCTGCGGGCTCGTGTCCCAGGGAGGGTGTGTCGGCCTCTTCACCGCACAGGTGGTACGCACCGCTGGCCAGGTGTTCGTATACGGCCCGGTAACTTTGCGTCATTTCCTGAACAAGATTCGAGGTCTGCATGAAGTGCTGGCCAACCTGCTCACGATACTCGGTAAAGCGTTCTGCGAGCTGGTCGAGTTCCGCCTGCAGGTTCTCGTTTCGACTGCTTCGGCTGGCCAGCGTGTAGGTCACAATGCTGCCAAGTCCGATACCGAGCAGGATACCGAGTATGCCGACTACCCATAGGGAATGTGTGCCGTCCAGCTCGAACATGGTTTACCTCGCAGGAATATGCGCATTAGAAACGCGCGTGGAATCGGCGCCCATTGTACTGAAATTCGAGTGTAATTAAATCTCGTCAGGGCAGGGCTGTTGCGCACACTCGATGTTCCCTGCCGCATTAGTCAATACAACACGATAGCAGCTGTACCTGATGGTTCACTTGAGCGTCTGATCGTTACTTGCCGGGCGTGGCCCGAAGATGGCGCTGCCCACACGCACCATGGTTGCACCCTCGGCAACTGCCAGCTCAAAGTCATTACTCATGCCCATGGACAGTTCCCGAAAGTGGTCCACCCCGAAGCGGGCGGCGCATGAATCACCCAGTTCTCGCAGGGCGGCGAATGACGCACGTGTCTCTCCCGGGTCGGCCGCGCGGCGGCCAATGGTCATCAGGCCACAGAGGCGAATTCCTGCCAGTTTGGCGGCCAGCAAGTCATCGGCGAAGGCGTGCACGGACTGCGTGTCGAGACCGTACTTGTCGGGATCACTGGCGATATTTACCTGCAGCAGGACGTTCAGGGTGGTATCGGCCAGCAATGCACTCTCAGACAGCTTGCCGGCCAGCTTGAGGCTGTCCAGCGTGTGCAGCCAGTTGAAGTGTGCCGGCACCTTCCTTGCCTTGTTGGTTTGCAGGTGGCCAATGAAGTGCCATTCATTGCAAGGGGCATCCAGCAGCGGTTGCTTGTTCATGGCGCCCTGCAGGGTGTTCTCTCCGAAACAGTGATGGCCGGCGGCCATGGCCGTTTCGACATAGGCACGCGGCATATACTTGGTGACCGCAATGAGCCGCACGTCATCCGGCTGACGGCCCGCTGTTTTCGCGGCAATGGCGATGCGTTGCCTGATGCTGGCGAGGTTTGCAACGATGTCGGGCGTGTTCGCTGTCACCTTGTTACCAACCCTGGCATTAACTGTTTACAACGACGTTACGTGGCTTGCCGTCCAGGAAGGCAAGAACGTTGTCGGTAATTTCATTGATGAGCGACTGACGGGCATGTGTGCTGGCCCAGGCAATGTGGGGTGTCACGATGAGGTTGGCAAGGGGTTCGTCCAGCAGGGGATTGCCCTTGCGGGGTGGCTCCTCGGTCAGTACATCGATGGCGGCACCACCGATTTGCCCCGTCTGCAGGGCATTCCTTAAAGCGGGCTCATTGACGATGCCGCCACGTGCCGTGTTGATGAGCAGGGCGCTTCTTTTCATGCTGGCGAGTTCATCGCGGTCGATCAGGTTCAGGGTTGCTTCTGTCAACGGGCAGTGCAGGCTGACGACATCAGACTGGGACAGTATTGTCTCGAGCGTCACGCGCCCTGCCTGCGGGGTACCCCCCGGGCGCTGCGCAACAAGGATATTCATGCCAAATGCGCGCGCCATGTTCGCTACTGCACTGCCGAGCTCACCGTGGCCGACAATGCCCAGTGTCTGGCCGGCCAGCTCGTGAATGGGGTAATCATGCAGGCAGAAGACATCTGACGAGTGCCAGCGTCCTTCGCGGACGGCCTTCTGGTAGCGTGCGGACTGGCGGCTAAAGGCAAGCATGACCGAGAAGACATGTTCGACGACTGATGTTGTTGCGTATCCACGGGCATTGCAGACCGTAATGCCCCGCTCCCGTGAGGCGTCCATGTCGACGTTATTGGTGCCGGTGGCGGCGACACAGACCAGCTTCAGTGAAGCTGCGCCCTGCAGTATCTCCCGACCGAGCATGACCTTGTTGCTGACAACAATAGTGGCATCCCTGATTGCCTCGGTAATCTCGTTCGCTGGCGTGTGGCTGCGTAGCGACCAGTCGGGAAGAGTTGATGTCAGCGACGTAAGGTCAAGGTCCTGCTGGTTGACCGTCGCGGTATCAAGAAATACGCCACGCATGCTGCGTCAGCTTCAGTTGCCGCCGAGCATGTCCAGCTTGAGTGACTTGCTGACCGGGTCGGAGCCCAGCCAGACTTTCAGCAGGGCGCGAAAAAAATCGTTACCCTCGACACTGCCGCGCCACTCGCCGTTGAGGCGCACCTCGGTGCCATTGGCAGGCGTGTAGTCAATCCTGAGTACGTCACCTTTCTTCATGGTGGTAAACAGTTTGTTGAATGCCTCCAGGCGTGGCTGGATAGTCTTGCGTTCACTGCTGGTGGTGTTGTCGTCGAGTCCGTCGATCCAGCCGTCCGTGATCTTCTTTTTACTGAGCTCGCTGTAGATGATGTTCATGGTGACGCTTGCCGGTCCGTCGTCGCTAAGGATCGCGGCGGCGTCCGGTGTCCTGGCCTGCAGGTAGAGTGCGGCGACGTAGACATCGACGTAGAATTTTTCACGCAGTCCGGCGCCGTTAAGTACCAGGCCGGTCTCGCCGTCGCCGGAGCGGATCGTTTCGGGGATTTCAATGCCTTCTATCTGCAGGGCATGTGCTGGCATGCAGAAAGTTATCAGGGTACACAGCAGTAGCAGGATGCGATTGTTCATGTGAGCTCCTCGTTGATTCGTGTGCGTTATTTTGTTCGCGCGGGGTGACGATGAATGTCTTCAACGTGGACCGGAAAACTACCGCGCCGCATGTCCTCATAGTAGCGGGCAAGGGTCAGTTTCACGACCGGGAAGGCCAGCTCATCCCAGGGGATCTCGTGTTCCTCATGCAACCTGACATCCAGGCTTTCAGCGCCCGGCCTGTAGTCATCGGCAGCAAGTTGCGCGCGAAACATCATGTATACCTGGTTGATGTGCGGAATACTGAAAACTCCGTAGAGTGCCATGTCGGTAACCTTGCCGCAGGCTTCTTCCCAGGTTTCACGTGCCGCTGCCTGCTCGGTGGATTCACCGTTCTCCATGAATCCTGCCGGCAGTGTCCATAGTCCATAGCGTGGTTCGATGGCGCGTTTGCACAGTAACACGCGATCTTCCCAGACAGGAATACAGCCGGCCACGATATTGGGATTCTGGTAATGCACGGTCTGGCAGGCATCACAAACATGGCGTGGGCGATTGTCACCGGCGGGGATTTTCTCGGTGACCCGCGCGCCGCAATTACTGCAAAAGATCATGGGATTTTGTAATGATACTCAGGGATATTGATGGTGTTTACCTTATCACACATACCTGCCGGTTATCCCGGCCATGGTGTGCCGGGCAGTTTATTCAGGGAGCGAGTAATTTTGCGGCCAGGGTCAGCCCGAGCATGGTCTTGGCATCCCGCAATGTCCCGTCATGCACCCAGGCCAGTGCCTGCTCGAACGGGACCCAGTGTATTTCAATAACCTCGTGTTGTTCCGGCTGTGCGGTTACCCGGGTTAGTTCGCGCGCGAGATACAGGTATATGGTCTCATCACAGAATCCGGGTGTAACAATGATGTCACCCAGTGTATGCCACCGGGCAGCCTGCACCCCGGCTTCTTCCTGCAGTTCGCGTTGTGCGCTGGCTTGCGGCGCTTCACCAGGGTCCAGTTTGCCCGCGGGCAGTTCCCAGAGCCAGCCGCCACTGGCATGGCGATACTGGCGTAGCAGGCACACCTGTCCGTTATCATCCAGGGCGACCACGGCAGCGCCTCCCGGATGACGCACAATCTCGAGGTCCAGTGTTTTGCCATTGGGCAGGGTGACCCTGTCGAGATCGAGCTGTACCAGTCGGCCTTGGTAAATTGATTTACGGGTGTGCGACAATCCGCAGGTCCTCTTTACGGGTAATTTCCGGTGCAGCCATTCTACCTGCAACAGCCGTTACGCTTTTCCTGCACCCGCTGTGGCGAATGTTGTGCCACGGCGGGTGAATACTATGTCTACCTGAACCAGGGGGAGTCTGAAAGGATTCGCGAGTATCTGCAACTGTCACGCGGCTGGTTCCGGCGCCGCTACCTGCGTCGCCTCGAGGAGGGTGAACGCGTGCTTGTCTCTGCAGCCGACGAGCGCTGTATCTTTCTGAACAGTGATGGCAGCTGCCGTGTCTACCCGGTACGACCGCTGCAATGCCGCAGCTATCCCTTTTGGCCGGAACTGGTCAACAGTGCCACAGCGTGGCAGCGCGAGTCGCGCCGTTGTGAGGGTATCAACCGTGGGCCGGAAGTTGCACGCGGCAAGATCGAGCGTTGCGTGCAGGCTTGCCAGCAGTATGAACAGGATTAACTGCCTGTGGCACTGTCCGGTGACTCGAACGCGGCCAGCAACTGGCCGGCATGTTCCGGCGCATGGGGGTCGTGGTAGAGGCTCAGCAGCGACATGCCCGGTACGGGTGATAACAGGGGGCCCTGTGTCAGGGTGTCGAACTCGGTGCCGCCAAGCAGTTGCTGGGTAATGGTCAGGTAGAGGCGGTTGATAGCCTGTGCCTCAAGCAGTGTGTAAAACACGGACGGGCCGGCAATGGCATAGATGCTGCGGTAATCGAGCGCGGCCAGCTCCTCGATCATCCTGCTGCCATCGACTCGTGTACCGCTGCCGGCACGGATGACCTCGGCGCCGGCAGCCTGCAGCGCACTGGCACGTTGCTGGTCCGAGTCGTCACCGGTGAAAATGAATATGCGGCGCGTCGCGTAGGGCTTTATCGTGTCGACTGGAATATCCAGGCTGCCGCTGAGTATGGCGATATCCGGTTGTGCGCGCAGGCCCTGCGCCTGCCGCCAGGCGTGTATGTCGGCAAATGCTGCCTTGTTGCCAATCGGCAGGCGGTCCTGTTCCTCGCCGATTTCGCTCTGCCTGAAGTAGCGACCGCTGGATACAATCAGGTCGGCCTGCCCGGCAAGCTCCTGGTAGAGGCGCCAGTCACGTGCATTTGCAATCGCGGCTGGTACGGTATGTGTTTTACTGCCGGGATTTCCGAGGGCAATGCGACCATCCAGCGACATCACGAAGTTACTGTAGACGAAGGGTTTGCCGGCCCTGCCTTGCAAGTGCAGCTGGTGCTGCAGGTACAGGCCCGTCAGTGGCAGCTGCTCACCTGTTGCGGGAAAGAGTTGGGTTACTGGTGGTTCCATGATGCTTCAGGGATACATCGTATCCTGCTGGTCCTGGTGACTGCCTGAATGAAAAACGGGGCCATCCGGCCCCGTTGCTAGTGTCGATCGGCTCGCTGCTTCAGGCTTCGGCCGCCTGCGGTGCGTCAGCAGACTTGCCCTGGTAGTCCTGGATGGCTGCCTTGATGGCATCCTCGGCCAGCACCGAGCAGTGAATCTTCACGGGTGGCAGCGCCAGTTCTTCGGCAATCTCGGTATTCTTGATCTCGCGGGCCTCGTCCAGGGTCTTGCCCTTGACCCATTCGGTCAACAGTGAACTGGAAGCAATTGCAGAACCGCAACCGTAGGTCTTGAACCTGGCATCTTCGATAACGCCGTCATCGCCCACCTTGATCTGCAGTTTCATGACGTCGCCACACGCAGGTGCACCAACCATGCCGGTACCGACCTGCTTGTCACCCTTGTCGAACGAGCCGACATTGCGCGGATTTTCATAGTGGTCCAGTACTTTTTCGCTATAGGCCATTTTCACTCTCTCCGAATAACTGAATTTTAATCTCGCTGGTTATGCTGCCGTCTGCCGGAAGCTGGATCCAAACAGTGAGGTCTGTGCATCGTCGCTGGCAGATTCAACGGCTTCTTCCAGGGTGATGCTGTTGAGGTAGTCGTAGATACGGTTGCTCAGGCGTAGCCACATCTGGGCGCCGGCAGGGGCCTCACCCTGGGTGTGTGGTTGCTCTTCACGTCGTGTGACGTCGTCAACCGTTGCCAGAATACTGGCGATGGTGATTTCTGATGCCGGTCGGGCAAGGCAGTAGCCGCCACCGGGGCCACGCATACCGGTAACCAGTCCGTGCTGGCGCAGGCGCGCAAACAGCTGCTCAAGATAGGATATGGATATGGCCTGCTGCGCGGAGATGTCCGCGAGTGTCACAGGACCTTTCTTGTGCTGCAGTGCCAGTTCCATCATCGCGGTGACGGCGTGGCGGCCTTTAGTTGATAACTTCATAACGAACCTCGGTGAATACGGTATAGCTGAGTCGCTGCCGGTAGCGCTGGACCGTATCCTGTGTGAAAATTCTCCAACGCGCCGGTGCTGGATTCATGATTCGAAACCAGCTGATATCATGTAAGCAATGATAGTAATAGTTGAGTCTTTTAGTCAAGATTTAAACCCGGCGCTCCGCAGTGTAATAACTGTAAAAATCTATTAAAAATAGATAGTTGACTGATTTCTATCCTGAAGTGGGTATGCGCAGGATCAAAGTAGTAATATTAGCACAAGTTTACTATGGATATTAGCCGTGCGGACCTCGTATCGCGCCATCGGCGCGGTTATTTGAGACAGGTCCGGGGTGTGACGCGACATCCCTTACCGGTTTGATACAATGGCGACAAGCGGTGGGGGCGGCATGCGATAGACACGCCGGGCCGTACAGGGAATAAAAATTTATTATGAAAAACAGGCAGGAGCAGAGCATGGCAGCAGAAATTCCGGGTGGCGTTGATCGCCGCCAAAGATCACGAGACAAGCTTGATGCGCTGGTTTCTTCACGGACGGCGACACTGGCGCTACTTACGGAGCTGGCCGGCTGCCAGCCTTTCAATCCCGAACCCTCGGTGGAAAAGGCGCTGCGCTCATTTTGCGAGGCACTCATCGATTACACTGCCAGTGCCCACTTCCAGCTGTACCGGTTCCTCGCTGATAACCGCGAGCGCCGCACCTCGGTGTTGAGCGTGGCCGATGACCATTATCCGAAGATCGTCGAAACTACAGACCAGATACTACGTTTTAATGACAAGTACGAATCCATGTCGCTGGATAACAGCGTGGAATTTCTTGCCTTCGATCTCTCCAACCTGGCCGAGTGCATAGCGGAACGCATTCAACTCGAGGACGATGTCATCAATGCCATGGGCGGTGGCGCTCACTAGCCGCTGCATCCGGTTTATTCCCAGTCAAATGGATAACGAACCGGGCCTTGTCTGCCTGTGCATGCAATGGCCGACAAGCTAAATCCGCCAGCCGCCATTGCCGACCTGCGCGCTATCATGGCGCAGTTGCGCGATCCTGTCAGTGGCTGTCCCTGGGATCTCGAACAGGACTTTCGATCGGTTGCCCCGTACACCCTGGAGGAGGCCTACGAGGTCGTCGACGCCATTGAGCGCGATGATCCAGCCGAGCTGCAGGCCGAACTCGGCGACCTGTTGTTCCAGGTCGTGTTCCATGCCCAGATGGCAAGTGAACGCGGCTGGTTCAACCTGGATGATGTGATTGGCTCCATCTGTGAAAAGATGTTGCGGCGCCACCCGCACGTGTTTGCCAATGAGCAGGTCGAGGATGCCGAGGCGCAGACCCGTGCCTGGGAAGTGCACAAGGCGCGTGAGCGTGGCGAGCAGGACAGTGCCCTTGACGGTGTGCCGGCCGCGCTGCCGGCATTGACGCGAGCCTACAAGCTGCAGCAGCGCGCCTCGCGCGTGGGGTTTGACTGGCCGAGCATTCACGGTGTCTCCGACAAGGTCGAGGAGGAGCTGGAAGAGCTTAACGCGGAGATCACCCGGCAGGCGGATATTGATGCCCTGATGGATGAGGCCGGTGACCTGTTGTTTGCAGCCGTCAATCTGGTGCGGCATGCCGGCGTGGATCCCGAGAGGGCCCTGCGCAAGGGCAACAGCAAGTTCACGCGCCGGTTTCGGCAGGTGGAGAGCTTCATGCGGGATGCCGGGCAGCCGATTACCGAGGCGGATCTGGATACGCTGGATTTTTACTGGGAGAAGGCCAAGGAACAGGAAGTATCCCGCTAGCCGCGGCTTGTGGGCAGGTTCGTTATCCGGTACAACGACACAATCCCCGTTCAAGCAAAGAACCCGCCATGACTGAGACTTCCCCTGAGAATGTAATCGAGGTGCGTGACCTGTACACGCATTATGGCGACCGGGCGATTCTCAAGGGCATCAACCTGGATATCCAGGCCGGTGAAATCATGGTCATCATGGGCGGCAGTGGCTCGGGAAAGACCACCCTGATGCGTAACCTGCTGGGCCTCAACAAGCCGACCTCCGGCAGTATTCATATCTTCGGCCAGGACATCACGTCCATCAGCAGCCGTGACCTGTACAAGGTGCGCCGCAAGATCGGGGTTGCCTTCCAGGGCGGGGCACTGCTGGGTTCAATGTCTGTGGCGGAGAATATCGAGTTACCGCTCCGCCACCATACCCGGCTGGATGAGAATACGATCCGCATCATGTCGCGCATGAAACTCGAGGTGGTTAACCTCGCGGGCTTCGAGGATCTGATGCCTTCGGAACTGTCTGGCGGTATGCTGAAACGTGCAGCACTGGCGCGCTCCATCATCATGGATCCTGCCCTGCTGTTTTTTGACGAGCCCTCGGCCGGGCTGGATCCGGTCGTGTCAGCCGAACTGGACGAGTTGATCCTGCGCCTCAAGGAGGCCATGAATGTCACGATCGTCGTGGTGACGCATGAGCTTGAAAGTGCCTTCAAGATCGCCGACCGCATTACCGTGCTGGGCGAGGGACACCTGCTGATGACGGGTACGGTCGATGAAGTACAGAACAGTGATAACCAGACGATTCAGGATATGATCAATCGCCGGCCCAGGGATGAAGCCGTGAATGCAGAAGATTATCTGGCGCGCCTGACGGCTGACCGTAAACAGCAACGCGCCTAGTCTGGAAGTGGAATAAAATTAATGCAGGCTATGACGCTGCGCTGGACAGTTCGTCAATCTTGGCCTGCATCTTGTTCAGTAGTCCGTCGAAACCCTCGTCTTTCATGATCTCCTGGTAGGAGCTGCGGTAGTTGCTGATCAGGCTGATGCCCTCGATGATGACATCGTAGACCAGCCACTGGTCACCTTTCTGATACAGCTTGTAGTTCACGGGTATGTCAGCACTGGAGCTAAGAATCAGTGTCTCCACGACGGCCTTCTTGCCCTTGACCTTCTCGCCGGGGTACTCCACTTTTTCGTTGGTATAGGCCTCGATCCTGCCCACATAACTGCTTTCAATCAGCTGTGAAAACAGCGCAGTAAACTGCTTCTTTTCCTCGTCCGAGGTCTTTTTCCAGTTGGTGGCGAGGGTGCGCTGTGACATGGCACGGAAATCGAAGCGTTTGGTGATGATCTTGCTGATATCTGCACGCTTCTGCTGCACGTCCAGTTCACCGTTCTGCAGGATGACCAGAATGGCGTCAACCGAGGTGCGGACATCGTCCGTCGGCGAGCTGGCCGCGAGGGATGCCGAGGTGAATGACAGCGCAACAGCCACCATAAGAAATTTCAGTAATCTGTCTAGCATGTACGTTTCCTCTCTCTATTTATGCTGTCGTAATCGCCTAGTGGAGTATCAGGTTCAAGCGATACTGGCTGTAGGCATCACGCAGGAACAGGTATGGATCCAGTGCGTCGCGTTTAATGCCTTCATAGGTGTCCTTGTCGATAGACAGGAAGTTAATGATATCAGTAGAAATCGCGATCCAGTAGTAACGGTTTTCAAACACTTGCGGCACCAGGCTGTAATAGATATCGGGTAGCAGGCCGATGCCGTCCCTGACATTGGACGGTCCAAGGAACGGCAGCACGAGGTAGGGTCCCGGTCCGACACCATAATGTGCCAGTGTCTGGCCGGTGTCCTCGATCTGCATCTCAATATCCCAATGTGCCTTGGCGGGGTCGTACAGGCCGCCGATACCCAGCGTGGAGTTCACCGCAAAGCGGGTGATTTCATCGCCGGCCACGCGGAATTTGCCCTGCAGGGCCGCGTTGATGAAGCGGATAGGGGCGCGCAGGTTGGAGAAGAAGTTCCTGACGCCCAGTCGCAGCGGCTCCGGCGCCAGCCAGCGCCAGCCCCTGGCAACCGGTTTCATCACCCAGAAATAGGCCTTGTCGTTGAACCAGAACATCCCGCGGTTGTAGGTTTCCCACGGATCGTAGACCTCGAGTATTTCCTCGTCGTCATCCAGAAATGACAGGTCATCGTCTTCCATCCAGGGCTCGGCCTGCTCGTCAGTGCCCTGGGTCTCCATGTCCTCCAGCACGGGCGGTGCCACCTGTTGCTGCTCTGGCGCAGCCTGTTGCTGTTCTTCAGGTACCTCCCCTATGTTCTCGATGAAGTCCCTGCGTGACTCCGGCGGGGCGGCAAGCGCCAGAGGAGCGATGCACAGCAATATCACAGGCAGGATTTTTCTTGTCATGGACATTTCTTGAAGGCTTACTTGCTGTCAAATATGTACTTGCTGACGAGTTCTTCCAGGCTGATGGACGGCTCGGTCTCCTCGATCTCACCGCCGGCCTCAAGGATGATATCGGAACCACCCGGGGTGAGCTTGATGTACTTGTCGCCGATGATGCCAGACGTGCGAATGGAAGCGATGGTGTCGTCCTGCAGCTCCACTGTCTTGTCGACATCCAGGTGTACCACCGCTTCGTAATCACCGGTATCCAGCTCGATGGTGTTGACCTTGCCGACGATGACGCCCGCGAGTTCAATCGTGGAACCTTCTTTCAGGCCACTGATGGATGTGAAGCGTGCGGTGACCGGGTAGGTCTCGTTCTTGAACGGGTTGATGTCGCCCATCTTGACGGCCAGCCAGGAGAAGCTGATAAATCCCGCCAGCAAGAACACACCCACCACCATTTCGACGTTCATTCTGTTCATGACTAACCCCGGCTATTAAACTCAATTGTCATTCTGCGAGCTTACGAAAGTATGATTGACCCGATCAGGTAATCCCATATCAGGATGGACACGGAGGCGAACACCACGGCATCCGTAGTCACCCGGCTGACGCCCTCGGCACCGAATACGCCGGTGCGGTTGAGGTGCAGGTAATAACCCTTGTAAGTGGTCACCCACACGACGATCAGGCCGAAGATGACCGATTTGACCAGGCACAGGCGAATGTCGGCCCACTCGACGCTGTTATACATGCCCTGGAAGTAGGCGCCCTCGGGGACGCCAAGCAGAACAACACCGGCGAGATAACCGCCGAAGATACCAACGATGTTGAATATAAAGGTAAGCACCGGCATCGATACCAGCGCGGCAACGAACTTTGGCGCGATCAGGAATTTGACCGGGTTGATGGCCATGCACTCGAGGGCATCGATCTGTTCGGAGTTTCGCATGATGCCGATCTCGGCGCAGATTGCCGAACCGGCGCGGCCAATCACCATCAGCGCGGTCAGTACCGGTCCGAGTTCCTGTATCAGGCTGAGCGCCACGGCTGAGCCAAGCAATTCCTCGGAACCAAACTGCTTGAGGTTGTGGTAACCCTGCAGCCCCAGCACCATGCCCGTGAACAGGCCGACAATGAGTATTACCGTGACAGAGCGTGCACCGAAAAAATAGATTTGCCGTACGATCGAGTACAGGGAATAGGGTGGCCTGACAATATTGGCCGTTGCCGAGCCAAAGAAAATACCCATCCTGCCGGTGGTTTCCAGCAGGTACAGGAAGTCGCCTCCGAGTTTTTCAACCAGCCTGAACATGTGTGCGTATCGGTGTAAATCTGGTTATGTGCGGGTGCGGTCTATGCGTGGGCCTGGATGGCCGCATCGACGCTGTCATGCAGTGTGAAAACCTTGTCGAGCCGTGCCAGTTCCAGTACACGCCGGGTGGGCTCGCTGACGGCGGCGAGCGAAAACTGGCTGCCATTCTTTTTCGATGCCTGCAGGGCCTCGACCAGCGATGCGACCCCCGAGCTGTCGATGTAGCTCACGTCGGACAGGTCTACGATGACATTACTGGTATCGCCAAAACACTTCAGCAATGTTTCCCTGGCTGCGGGCGAACTTTCCAGATCGATTTCACCCCTGAATATGACGACGGTTGCGCCCTGCTTCTGCACAATCTCATGTTTCATTATTATCGTATCCCTTGATCAATTTAACCATGCGTAACAGGTTGCCCCGACCCTCCGGCAGCGGAAGATACTCAACACTGTCCATAATGTCGTGAATGAGGCACAGGCCCAGTCCGCCGGGTCCCAGTTCCTCCGGCCATCTCGGTTTGACCTTCTCTGTATCCACCGGTTGGGCCGTGTCCTGCAGGCGGAACTCAAGTATGCCGTCTTTGCAGTATATTTCCAATGAGGCCTCGCCCTCATCATGATCGCGGTAGGCATGTCTGACGACATTCTGGCAGGCCTCTCCGACCGCGATCATGATATCGGTTGCTGCTTCTCTGGCGCAGCCGCAGCTTTCACAGGCGTTGTTCACGACCTCGCGTACGGCGTGCAGGGCGTCCGCCCTGGCGGGGAAGTTATAGCGGCTGACCAGGGACGACTCATCGGCGGGACCGACGCCCGGCAAGCCGGGGCGGTTATCCTCGACGGCCAGCAGGGTGATGTCATCATGACGCTTGCGCCCGGTATCGCTCAGCAGTTTTACCACGGCCTCGATGCGCCCGGCAGCCGGCAGGTCGCTGCGTTCCAGCATGATGGTCTGGAACCCGGATTGCTCCAGGCGGGTGCCGTCTTGCAGTGAACCTTCGGTCACACCATCGGTGAAGATGTACAGTGTCCCGCCGTTGAGGTTGAACTGTTCTTCCCGTATTCCGTCATCAGCGGCCTGTAACGTCATGATCCCCAGCGGCGGGGCGCTTGCGGGCAACTCCGTGAATGTGCCGTAACGGGACTGCACCAGTGGTGGCTCGTGGCCGGCGTTCGCGAGTCTTACCTCACCGCTACGCGGGTCGAGAATACCGCATACCATGGTGACGAACATGCCATGTATGGCAGTCTCGCAGAGTTCGCGGTTGATGGTGGCGAGCAGTTGATCCGGTTCAAGGATGGTCTTGCCGAGGCAACGAAACAGGCTGGCCGTTTTCGACATCAACAGGGCCGCATCCATGCCCTTTCCGGAGACGTCGCCGAGGCTGAAGTAGATGCGGTCATCATCCAGTTCAAAGAAATCATAAAAGTCGCCGGACATTTCATAGGCCGGCAGGTTGGTGCCTGACACCGGGAAGTGGCTGTCCGGGGATTGCGGTAGCAGGCTGCGTTGCATTTCCGTGGCAAGTTCCAGTTCGCGACTTACGCGTTCCTGCTCAACCAGCTCTTCTGCCATGTGCGCATTGTTGATCGCGAGTGCTGCTGCCGATGCCAGTGTCTGCAGCATCAGCAGGTCGGTGTCCGAGAAAAAGCCATCCTCACTGGACTTGTTGACGAGTTCGATGGCGCCCAGCCTGCGTCCGTTGACGGTCATCGGGGCGCACAGGATGGAGCGTGTTTGAAAGCCGGTGGATTCATCCACTGTCTGGTCGAAATTCGGGTCCTGCTGCACATCCCGAACGATGCGACTGGTATCCACGCTGACGCACTGGCCGACGATGCCTTCGCCGGACCTGATGCGAATACCGCGGATATCAACCGGGCCGGCGCTGGCCTTGCATATCAGGGTGTTGAATTTCTCCTCGAGGATAAACAGCGCGCCGCCCTCGGCCTTGACGAACTTGACGATCAGGTCGAGCGCTTTTTGAATGGTCTCCTCGAGATTGAGCGTGACGGCCAGGTGGCCGCTCATCTTCGAAAGTAACTCAAGATGTCCCGAGGAGCCGCTGGATTTGCGGCGGTCAAAGACGTGCGGGTTTCTGCGGTCGTCGCCTGAAGGAGGATTTGCCATTATACGTTCATGGTATCGAGGCGTTTAGGTGTCTTACTGTGGCGCAGGTCGAGAATAGCATGGGCGCCAAACTGTTTTCTGTTCAGGAATACATGCAATTAAATGGTCGGGCAGAGAGGATTTGAACCTCCGACCCCTTCGTCCCGAACGAAGTGCGCTACCAGACTGCGCTACTGCCCGTTTAATAACTGCGATCTACAGAAAATTCCGCGAGGCCGTAGAGGGCCTCCTTGCTGTCCGAATCCGGCAGGGGGGCCAGTGCCTCGATGGCCAGATCGGCTTGCCGCTGCGCGGCCTGCGCAGTGTACGGTATGGCCCCGGTCGATTCAATAATGGCGCAGACGTCCTGCATATTGTCGTGTCCGCCGTTCTCGATCGCCTTGCGAATCAGGCCGGCCTGGGTGGGTGTGCCCTTGTGAATGGCGTGAATCAGCGGCAGGGTAGGCTTGCCCTCGGCGAGGTCATCACCGACATTCTTGCCGGTGTCTTCCGGTGAGGCGCTGTAATCGAGCACGTCATCGATCAGCTGAAAGGCAATCCCGAGGTGCAGGCCAAAACTCGCCAGCGCGGCCTCGATGTGGTCTGGCTGTTGTCCGAGTATGGCGCCGATCTGTGCGGCAGCCTCAAACAGGCGGGCAGTCTTGCGACTGACCACGTCCATGTAGCGGCTCTCGGTAGTCTCGGCATCATGGCAGTTGAGTAACTGCAGGACCTCACCTTCAGCGATGGTGTTGGTGGTATGCGACATGATTTCCATGATGCGCATGTCATTGGCATTGACCATCATTTCAAAGGCACGCGAGTACAGGAAATCACCCACGAGTACACTGGCCTCGTTGCCCCAGACGGCATTGGCCGTCATGTTGCCGCGCCGCAGCTGCGAGCCATCGACGACATCATCATGCAACAGCGTGGCCGTGTGGATAAACTCGATGACCGCGGCCAGGTTTATGTGCTGGTCGCCTTTATAGTGGCAGGCCCTGGCGGAAAGCAGCACCAGCATGGGGCGCAAGCGCTTGCCGCCACTATTAATAATGTAATGGGAAAGCTGGTTGATCAGGGCGACATCACTGTGCAGGCTGGTCTGAATGAGGCTGTCGACGGCACCCATCTCGTCGGTGACGAGCGAGCGGATCGTGTTGAGGTCTATTCTATCTTTTTGATTATTAACAAGTTTTAACATATCTGTGTGTGCCTGGAAGGCATTTGTGAGGATCGCTGCCCAGCCTGCTGAGCTGCTGACAAGTCTAACGGGGATGTGTGTTTCGCGCCACACGGGATTTGATTGACCTTGCCAGGAGCAATCATTAGAATGAGCGGCCTTTTTGTACAAGCAGCGGAAGTAACCGGAGTTCCTGAAATGTATGCAGTAATCAAGACAGGCGGAAAGCAGTATCGCGTCTCCGAGGGAGACACCTTGCGAGTCGAATCGCTGGATGCCAATGAAGGTGACTCTGTCGACTTCGACGAGGTCCTGATGGTGGGCGAGGGTGCTGACGTCAAGGTCGGTGCGCCCCTGCTGGAAGGTTCCAGGGTGACCGCTACCGTCAAGGCACACGGTCGTGGCAAGAAGGTCGAAATCATCAAGTTCCGCCGTCGCAAACACCACATGAAACGCATGGGACACCGTCAGAATTTCACCGAAGTTGAAATCACCGGTATCAGCGGCTAGCAAGCGCCGCAAGAGGATTATTCAATGGCACATAAAAAAGCAGGCGGCAGTACACGTAACGGCCGCGATTCAGAATCAAAACGACTGGGTGTGAAACGCTTTGGCGGTGAAACCGTACTGGCCGGCAATATACTGGTACGCCAGCGCGGCACGCACTTCCATCCGGGCAAGAACGTCGGCTGCGGCAAGGATCATACCTTGTTTGCCAAGAGCGACGGTGTTGTACAGTTTGTGCAGCGTGGTGCGAAGAAACGCAAGTTTGTAGAGATCGTTACCGGCTAGACGCGGTGACTGTCAGATTCCTTCAAGCCCCGCCAAGAGCGGGGCTTTTTGTTTGGTCAGTGCAATGAAATTTATCGATGAAGCCACCATAGAGGTACGTGCCGGCGATGGCGGCAATGGTTGCGTCAGTTTCCGGCGCGAGAAATATATTCCGCGTGGTGGTCCGGACGGTGGTGACGGCGGCGATGGCGGCAGCGTGTATCTGCAGGCCGTTAGCAGTATCAACACGCTGATCGATTTCCGGCATTCACGCAAGTTCATCGCAGAGCGCGGTGGCAACGGCGCCGGCAGAAACTGTACCGGCAAGTCCGGCGATGACCTGGTTGTGGATGTGCCGGTCGGGACCATCGTAAATGAAGAAGAAACCGGTGAACTTATCGGTGACCTGGTGCGCGACGGCCAGCGCCTGCTGGTTGCCAAAGGGGGGTTCCATGGCCTGGGTAATGCCCGTTACAAAAGCTCGACCAACCGTTCCCCGCGCCAGTCCAAGCCGGGTACAGCGGGGGAGAAGCGTCGCCTGCATCTAGAGCTGAAGCTGCTTGCGGATGTCGGTCTGCTGGGCCTGCCGAATGCCGGTAAATCAACACTGATCAGTGCGGTGTCCTCGGCACGTCCCAAGATCGCGGATTACCCGTTTACGACCCTGCACCCGAACCTGGGCGTCGTCAGGGCATCGGCGCATCGCAGCTTTGTCATGGCCGACGTGCCCGGACTGATTGCGGGCGCTGCCAGCGGTGCCGGCCTGGGCATCCAGTTCCTGAAACACCTGTCACGCACCCATTTGCTGCTGCACCTGCTCGACATGGGGCCGAACGCCGACCCGCTCGCCGATGCGGCGACCATCATTACCGAGTTGCAGCAGTATGACGATACGCTGGCTGGACGGGATCGCTGGCTGGTGCTAAACAAGACCGATCTGATTCCCGAGGATGAGCGTGAGCAGCGCTGTCGCGAGGTCGTCGATGCCCTGCGCTGGAACGGACCGGTGTTTGCTATCTCTGCACTGGCGCACACCGGTACCGAGGCGCTGGTGCATGCCGTGATGGATTTCGTTGAAAGCCGGAAAGGTTTGGAAGATGGCGGTGAAGACGGGTAATCTTTGCTGATGAATAATGCTGTTCCTATCAGTCGTTGCCAGCGCTGGGTCGTCAAGATCGGCAGTGCGCTGCTTACCAATGATGGCAAGGGCCTGGCCGTCGACGCCATCGATGACTGGGTTGCACAGATAGCCGACCTGCGCCAGGCCGGCCGCGAGGTGCTGCTGGTTTCATCCGGTGCCGTCGCCGAAGGCATTACCCGGCTGGGCTGGACACAGCGTCCGCACGCACTGCACGAATTGCAGGCTGCGGCCGCGATCGGGCAGATGGGGCTGGTGCAGGCCTACGAGTCACGCTTCCAGAAGTTCGGCCTGCACACTGCACAGGTATTGCTGACGCATGAAGACCTGTCCCACCGGCAACGCTACCTGAATGCACGCAGCACGCTGCGAACCCTGCTGGATCTGGGCGTCATACCGATTGTGAATGAGAACGATACCGTGACGACAGACGAAATCCGTCTCGGTGATAACGATACGCTGGCAGCGCTGGTTGCCAACCTGGTAGAGGCCGACGTGCTGGTATTGCTGACAGACCAGCAGGGCCTGCTGGATGGTGATCCACGATCAAACCCGTCTGCACGTCTTGTACCCGAGGCGCTGGCGGGTGATCCCGCGCTGGAAAAGATGGCCGCGAGTAGCGCTGGTGCGCTGGGTCGCGGAGGCATGCTGACCAAGGTGCGTGCCGCGGCGCGTGCCGCACGTTCGGGTACGGTCACCCTGATCGCCTCCGGTCACGAGCCTGCCGTGCTGCAACGACTTGCCGCAGACGAACGGCTGGGCACCTGCCTGAGGCCGTCGAGCGGTGCGGTTGCTGCACGCAAGCAATGGCTTGCAGGGCATTTGAGGGTGCGTGGCCGGTTGTTGCTTGATGAAGGTGCCGTGAAGGTGTTGCGCGGTGCCGGCAGCAGCCTGCTGCCGGTCGGCGTAACCCGGGTTGAGGGAGAATTTGTTCGCGGTGACCTGGTCGTGTGTGTTGCCCCCGGCGGCGAAGAGGTGGCGCGCGGTCTGGTTAACTACAATGCAGATGAATCAAGCAAGATCATCGGTCAGCCCAGCAGCCGTATCGAGGAATTACTCGGTTACGTTGATGAGACAGAACTCATCCACCGCGATAACCTCGTACTGACCGACTGAGGCGCATACCCCGTGGGGCCGAATTCATTCGGCCATAAGGAGTCGATATAAGAACTAAAGGCCGAATGTATTCGGCCCTACGGATTTTCCAGGCACACGGCGACATAAAAAAAGCCGGTCATGGACCGGCTTTCTGGTCGATATCGCAAGCGCGATTACATCTTGCGGATATGCTGGTTCAGGCGGCTCTTGTGGCGTGCAGCCTTGTTGGCATGAATCAGACCCTTGCCTGCAGCGCTGTCAATAACCGGGACGGCCTGTACATACGCCTGTTTGGCGGCATCGCTGTCGCCGGCCTCGATCAGTGCAATCACTTTCTTGATTGCCGTACGCATGTTTGAGCGCTGACTCGCGTTACGCTGGCGATGGATTTCTGCCTGACGTGCGCGTTTGGTTGCTTGTGCTGAGTTTGCCAAGGGTGCTGCTCCACTGAATTCATGTTGCGAAAGACGGCGTACTATGCGGATTTCAGTGCACTTTGTCAATTGCATCGCGGCACAAAGGCGGCCGTCAGCGGGGCAGTGCGCCCTGCCGCGTGTGCTGGTAAGCTCCTGTTTTAATTGGTGCCTTTCTTGTCCTTCGGCTGGAGGACGTTATTTTGCGGGTCATGCAAACCGGGTTCATGCGTCATAAGTTACTGAAAAATACAGCAATAGTCGGGGGTATGACGCTGGTATCACGGGTCCTGGGGCTGGTGCGCGACATGGTGCTGGCGCGCTTTTTTGGTGCCAATGCCGCGATGGACGCCTTCTTCGTCGCCTTCAAGATCCCGAATTTCCTGCGCCGCCTGTTCGCCGAGGGCGCCTTCTCGCAGGCGTTTGTGCCGATCATCTCCGAGTACAGGGAGCAGCGTGATCATGCATCGGTGCAGCAACTGGTCAACAAGGTGGGCGGTACCCTGCTGGGGGTGCTGTCGGTGCTGTGTATTGTCGGTGTGCTCGCCAGCCCGGTACTGGTGACAATCTTTGCACCCGGGTTTCTGTATCGCGACCCGGCCCAGTTTGAACTGGCGGCGTTGATGCTGCGCATGACCTTTCCCTACATCCTGTTCGTATCGCTGGTGGCGTTTGCTGCCGGTATCCTGAATACCTACGGACGTTTTGCGGCCGCATCCTTGGTACCGGTGTGGCTGAACGTGGTCCTGATCGGTGCCGCGGTGCTCGTGTCACCCCGGCTGGCACAGCCGGAACTGGCGCTGGCCGGTGGTGTGTTCGTGGCCGGCCTGGTGCAGTTGCTGTTCCTGCTGCCGTCACTGAAACGCGTCGGCCTGTTCCCGAGGCCGGCCTGGGGGCGGCATGATCCGGGTGTGCGCCGCATCATGAAACTGATGCTGCCCGGCATCCTCGGGTCCTCGGTGGCGCAGATTAACCTGCTGTTTGACACGCTGGTGGCGTCTTTTCTGGTGGCGGGCAGCGTCAGCTGGCTGTATTACTCTGACCGGCTGGTCGAGTTTCCACTGGGTGTGTTTGCCATCGCCCTGTCCACGGTGATACTGCCAAGCCTGTCGCGCAGCCATGCCAATGATTCACTGCAGGAGTTTTCGCGCACCGTCGACTGGGGGCTGCGCATGGTGTTGCTGATCGGCATTCCGTCTGCCGTGGGCCTCTTCCTGATGGCACGCCCGTTACTGGCCACGCTGTTCAACTACGGTGATTTTGGTGCCACTGATGTGAACATGGCGGGCATGAGCCTGATGGCCTATGCATTTGGCCTGCCGGCCTTCATGCTGGTCAAGGTGCTGGCGCCGGCCTTTTATTCCCGCAAGGACACTACCACGCCGGTACGTATTGCCATTGTCGCGCTGCTGACCAATATCGTCTTTAACATCGTGTTCGTGGTGCCCATGGTCATGCTGGATGTTCCCGGTCCGCATGCGGGGCTGGCGCTGGCTACCTCGCTTGCCGCCTGGGTCAATGCCGGCCTGCTGTACAGGGGGTTGAGACAAAAACAGGTCTATCAACCGGAATCCGGCTGGCGGCGACTGGCATTGCAGATGGGTCTTGCCGCCATGGTACTGGCTGCGGTACTGGTGTTCGCCATGCCGGATACAGCCAGCTGGCTGGCCTGGCCGGTCTGGTCGCGGGTGGGCAACCTGCTGCTCTGGGTCGCGGTGGGGATACTCGGCTATTTCGTCGCACTGCACCTTGCCGGTTTGCGTATCGGCAGCCTGCTGCAGCAGCGCCATGATGAGGGATAGCCCCGCCATGATTTATACTCTTTCGCCTTGTCAGTGAAGATCGCAAGGTAACAATGGAACTGGTTCGTGGCTTACACAATCTGCGCCCGCAACACCACGGGTGTGCAGCAACCATCGGCAGCTTTGATGGCGTGCACCTGGGTCACAAGGCGGTGCTGGAAAAACTCTCGGACGAGGGCAGGGCGCGCAACCTGCCGGTCACGCTGATTACCTTCGAGCCGCAGCCGCGCGAGTATTTTTCACCCGGTTCGACGCCGCCCCGGTTGACGCGTTTCCGTGAAAAACTCGAGGCGCTGCAGTCCTGTTCGGTTGACCGCGTGGTGTGCCTGCGCTTCTCCGACGCGCTGGCCGCCCTCACGGCGGACCAGTTTATCCAGCAGCTGCTGATAGACGGGCTCGGCGTAAAGTACCTGGTCGTGGGCGATGACTTTCGCTTTGGTAAAAATCGCAAGGGTGACAAGGCACTGTTGCAGCAGTCTGCAGGGCTGCACGGATTCCAGCTGGGGACGCTTGAGGATTTCGAAATGGGCGGACAGCGCGTCAGCAGTACCCGTGTTCGCGAGGCCCTGGAGAGTGGTGACCTGGGCACTGCCAGGACGTTGCTGGGCAGGTCCTACAGCATGT
>CAJQNP010000085.1 GCA_905479705.1 uncultured Gammaproteobacteria bacterium | reverse complement strand
TTCGGTGGGCTGTGGGGCTTCTGGGGTGTGTTCTTTGCCATCCCGCTGGCTACACTGGTGAAGGCCGTGCTGACTGCCTGGCCCGACAGGGATGCGCGTGAGGATGAGGCCGTCGCGCACGGTTAACCCGTGGCCGGCAGGCAGGGGACGCGCAACCGCTCCAGAGGCCTGCAGCCTCGACCCGGATGACAACACGCTACAACATAACTGAGGAATGACGCGAACGATGAGCAAGGTAACGGTAGGCAAGAAGGTACCCGATTTCACTCTCCCTGCAACCGGTGATCAGGACATCGCGCTGTCCGCTTTCAGGGGCAAGAATGTCGTGCTGTACTTTTATCCGAAAGACAGTACCTCCGGTTGCACGACCGAGGGACAGAATTTTCGCGACAAGATCGCTACCTTTCGGCGCCGCAAGACGGCCATCCTGGGTGTGTCGCGGGACAGCATCAAGTCGCATGAAAACTTCAAGGAAAAGCAGGCCTTTCCCTTTGAGTTGTTATCCGATATCGATGAGAAGCTCTGCAAGCTGTTCGACGTTATCAAGGAAAAGAACATGTACGGCCGCAAGGTCATGGGCATTGAACGCAGCACCTTCCTGATCGATGACAAGGGCGTGCTGCGCAGGGAGTGGCGCAAGGTGAAGGTCCCCGGTCACGTCGACGAGGTGCTGGAGGCGGTGAAAGAGCTCTGAGTCGATATTCGCGCCTGCAAGGCGCTCCTACCCGACAACGAACTATCTTGCCAAGTCGCGGATGCGATCCGCTCCTACAGGGTTCGGTGCTCTCGTAGGAGCGGATCGCATCCGCGACCCCTGCACGAATGTTCGTGGCTCGTATTGCGCTGTAGTTTTAGGGTAGGAGCGCCTTGCAGGCGCGAATGAATCCGCTATCAAGCCCCGTGGTGAGTCGAGTGGTGTAGGAGCGCCTTGCAGGCGCGAATGAATCCGCTATCGAGATCCGTGGTGCGTCGGGTGGTGTAGGAGCGCCTTGCAGGCGCGAATGCCCTGGCAGCCGCCGCCCCTTACATCTTCACCGGCTCGATCACCGCATCGAGGTTCAGTTGGTCGCAAAACTCCATGAACTCTTCACGCAACGCCGAGATCTGGGTATTCGCCGGGATGTCGACACTCATGTGCACGGAAAACATCGGTGTGCCTGAATGCGCGGCCGGGTAGCACGCGGTCATCATCTCCTGGATGTTGATCTTGCGTTGCGAGAAAAACGTCGCAAGGTTGTGCACGATGCCGGGCTGGTCGAGCGCAACCACGTCCACCCCGTAGGGCAGTACATCGTCTCCGCCTGTGCGACCGGCCGTGCGCTGCGAGGTGATGGTCAGCCCCAGTGACGATTCCAGTCCGGCCAGCTGGCCCTCGAGCTTGGCAATGTTGTTCCAGTTGCCACCGACCTGCAGCAGCAGGGCGAAATTCCCGCCCAGTACGACCATGCGGCTGTCCAGTATGGAGCAGCCACTGTTCATCACGCATCGGGACAATTCATCTATGAGCCCCGGTTTGTCTGCTCCGAGGGCCGAAAGCACCAGCTGGTTGTTTTTTGCGACGGGTATTTCGCTCATAAAGTCGTTAATCCGGGGGGGTTGCGCGTTCCGGCCATGTTGCCTGCAAGTCTAGCATCAATAGCCCCCGGGCGGGTCGAACGGCCTGTTTTAGCGTGACTTCTCTTGTCAGTCCGGGGTGGCGCCAGTACCATGTCGCCCTTTACCGGTTGCGGAGTAGTGACGATGTTTCAGGGCAGTTTGGTAGCGCTGGTGACCCCGATGCGGGAAGGCGGCGATATCGATGAAGACAGTCTGCAGGGGTTGATCGACTTCCATGTCGAGAACCACAGCGATGCCCTGGTCAGCGTTGGCACGACCGGCGAGTCTGCCACGCTCAACGAGGACGAGCATTGCCACGTGTTGCGTCGTACCGTGGAGATGGCCGCCGGGCGCATACCGATTATTGCCGGGACCGGTGCCAATTCCACCCGCGAGGCCATCGACCTGACACGCTGTGCCCACGAGGCCGGCGCCGATGCCTGCCTGCTGGTCACGCCTTACTACAACAAGCCTACCCAGGAAGGCCTGTACCAGCACCACAAGGCGGTTGCCGAGGCCGTACCGATTCCGCAGATTCTGTACAATGTCCCTGGCCGTACCGCCGTGGACATGCTGCCGGAAACCGTGCAGCGCCTTGCCGGCATCGACAATATCATCGGCATCAAGGAGGCGACCGGTGACATGCAGCGCGCCCGCGAGATTCTCGAGCGTTGCGGTGAGCGGCTGGAACTTTACAGCGGCGACGATGCCACAGCCATGGAACTCATGCTGCTTGGCGGGCAGGGCAATATCTCCGTGACCGCCAACGTGGCGCCGGCGGACATGCATGCCATGTGTGCCGCGGCGCTTGCCGGTGACCGTGATACGGCGAGTGTCCTGAATGCGCGCATGGATGTGCTGCACAACAGCCTGTTCGTGGAGTCCAACCCGATTCCGGTGAAGTGGGCCCTGTATGAAATGGGGCTGATTCCGGCAGGGATACGTTTACCGCTGACCCCGCTGGCCAGTGAACATCACGAGACTATTCGGCAGGCCCTCAGGCAGGCCGGTGTAATTAATCAGTAGGACATCGCATGCAACAACGACGCTTATCCAGACTTTTCACCCTGCTACTTGCCAGCCTGCTGGCCTCTTCAGGTTGCGGTATCTATGACAAGATGGCGCCCGGCGCCAAGAAGGCCGACTATAAAAAGAGCAAGCCGACCGACGCGCTGGAGGTTCCGCCAGACATGTCATCGAATACCATCAATGATGCACCGGATGCGATTGATATCGCCGGGACGACCTTTGTCGAGGAAATGGGTGGAAACAAGCCAACCGGCGGGGGCAGGGTGGTACTTCCCAGCCAGGAGAACATGCGCGTGGAACGCGATGGCGACCAGCAATGGCTGGTGGTCTACGGTGCCCCGGAACTGGTCTGGCCACAGGTGAAGGAGTTCTGGCTGCAGGAAGGTTTTCTGATCAGGAAGGAGGATCCGCGCGTCGGTATCCTGGAAACCGGCTGGCTGGAGAACCGCGCGGATATTCCCCAGGGGCCTATCAGGAACGTCATCGGCAAGGTCATGGACGGTGCCTACACGGCGGCGACGCGTGATCAGTTCCGCACGCGACTCGAGCGCGGGACCGATGATGGCTTTACTGAAATCTACGTGACGCATCGCGGTGTAGAAGAGGTTGTCTCCGGTGGCGCGATTGATCCGAATACCTCGTGGCAGGCGCGTCCCACTGATCCGGAACTCGAGGCAGAGATGCTCAAGCGCATGATGGTGTTTCTCGGTGTCGAGGAACAAAAGGCTTCTGCCATGGTGGCGAAACAGACGCAGCAGACCGTGCGTGCCCAGATGGTCTCGGACAGCAGCGGCGATATGCTGGTCATCGACGAGGACTTCTCGCGTGCCTGGCGCCGCACCGGTGTCGCGCTTGACCGTGTCGGTTTTGCCGTGGATGACCGGATTCGCAGTGATGGCATCTACTACGTGCAATACAACGACCCGCTGGCGGACCAGAACAAGGAAGGTTTCCTGACGAAGATCGGCCTGTGGTCATCCGATGATGACGAGGACGGCACGCAGTACCAGATCAAGCTGCTGGCGAATGGTCCCTCGACCAACGTGATCGTCAACAACGCCCAGGGTGAGCGAGATACCACATCGACGGCGAAACGGATTCTGACCCTGCTGGAAGAACAGTTACGCTAGCCTGCCTGGCCCGTGTCCCGACTTGGTCCCGGCTGAAGACATAACTACCTGGCTTCGGCCGGACAGTAGCCACTGTCATTTCCGTCTGTCTTCACTGTCATTCCCGCGCAGGCGGGAATCCGGGAATCTATCCTTAATTCCTGAAAGAAAACCTCTGGATTCCCGCCTGCGCGGGAATGACGGGGCGTTGCTTGCATGGGTGGGTCGTGTCGTGGGCGGCGTACGTTGACCATGCGTTTCGCTTCACTGGGCAGTGGCAGTCGCGGTAATGCCACACTGGTGCAAGCCGGCGCCACGCTGGTAATGATCGACTGCGGTTTTTC
>CAJQNP010000084.1 GCA_905479705.1 uncultured Gammaproteobacteria bacterium | reverse complement strand
GCAGAAGTGTGAGCCTGGGTGCTGGTACCGGGGAGCACTCCTGTAGTACGTATTGCTGTGTTCATCTCTGTACCCTGGAGCATCATCGGTATTGTAGGCTGCTCCGACCGCTCCGCCCAAAGCCCCGCCGGCAATCGCGCCATTCCGACCACCGATCTCATTGCCGATTGCTGCACCAGCCGCACCGCCAATACCACCACCAATAGCGGCATCCAGCGTGGAGCTATCTGCGTTCGCTTCAATGGTCATGAGTGCAAGTACCAATACAAGGTAACGTTTTTTCATGGTTGTATCCTTTTGCGAGTGTGTATCCTTGATTATCGTTACCGTGAGTTTATGTAATGTGATTGTGCTCTCAATCCTTGGCATGCATGTTCACATTTGAGGTTCAGTTCTGGCCTGATTCGGGCGTGCACGGCCGACCGTTGTCGGTCTTTTGTCTGTGAATAACTGAGAGTAGCAAGCAGTTGTTCTATTTGCCGGCGGTGTGGTAGATGAGGGACTAAGCAATAGTCTCTGGCCTCGGGGGGCTTCAGAGACTGCGTGCACTGGCTTCCGCGGGGTGAAGTGCCAAACAGTGCGGCCTATGCATCAATCATCTCGCCTGATGAATACAGCCTGGACGTGCTGTACTGGCGTGCAACAGATAAGTCGGGACAGTAGGCAGGCAGGTTCTGCCGAATCTTTCCTGGCAGCTGGTTACAACCTGCTCAGGGTACCTTGCTATTGATGGTTATTTGAATCGCCTCGGTCGTCTGCGTATTAATGGGTGAAACGCTGCCCTGCAGGTCACCACTGACAGGCATGGCATTACCGGTTTTAGAGACGCGTGCCCCCACCGTCACCTGGTCAAAATTCGACAGCACCATTTGCGGTGTCATGGCCATGGAGTCATCCAGGGTCACCGTGGCGGGCAGGTCCTTGACCTGCGTGCGCACGATTGCCAGTGGCATGCGCGGACCCTGGGCGGCACGGGCAAAGATAAACACCGTGTCTTCCGGGGCGGCCGTCGCAGCCACGCTCGGGTCCAGAGTGACCTGCACGGTCAGCGAGGCGCCCTGGTCAGTGTCTGCTGCGGCGACGGCAGTGGAGGGCACAGGTTCGGGCTGTATGCCGAGTTTCGACTGCAATTCACTGATCTGTTCAGTAATCACGGCAACATCTTTACTGTCGGGCGGTAACTGCGCTGCCGCCCGCTGCCAGTAATCCAGCGCTTCCTGGTAGGCCCCGGACTGGTTCTTCCAGTGCCCGGCGAGCCACAGGCCCTTGAGGTTGTTCGGCTCGAGTTCCAGCGCGCGGGTCAGCAGTGCGGCGGACTCGTCGTTGAAGGCGCCGCCGTCGGCCATCACCATGGCGTCGGCATAGTCGGTCAGCAGGTCCGCATTTTCACCACCCAGGCGCAGCGCGGTTGCATAGGCGGCCTCGGACTCGCTGTAGCGTTTCATGATGGCGTAACTGCGTGCCAGCATTACCCAGCCTTTCAGGTCGTCAGGCTGTTGCTGCAGGCGTTCAGCAAGCTTGGCGACCATGTCCTCGATCGAGCCGGGCGACTGTGATGGCTGCTGTGCGGGTTGTGTCTGGGAGATACGTGCCTGCTGGATTCGATCGATCAGTTCTGCAGAACCCATGAGCTGGTAAAGCAGTACCGCACACAGCGGGATCGCCGGGATGATCAACAGCGTGATCCAGCGGCCACTGCGCTCGGGTTTGTCCGCTGGCTCGTTGCCGGTGGTACCAAGGTCATAGAGCAGTTCCCGCTCGATATCCTTGCGCGCCGCTTCATACTGCGCCTTGTCCAGCTTGCCGTGTGCCAGGTCGGCATCGAGTTCGGCAAACTGCTCCCTGATGACGTTTGTGTTGAGGTCGTCCCGGCTGACCGTGGATAACTCGCGGTTACGCAGCAGCGGTGGCAGGACAAACAACAGCGCCACCATCACCATGATGGCGGCAAGGCTCCAGAAGACGGTCATTGGTCCTTACCCTGGCTGGATGTCGTGTTACCGAGGATGGCATCGAGTCGCTCGCGTTCCTCGGCCGAGATCTCGCTGGCCGGTACCTTCTGCTGTCTGCGAATACTGCGCAGCAACAGCAGGCCGGCAATGATCAATAGCACGAACGGGCCGAACCAGAGCAGGTAGGTCGATGGCTTCACCGGTGGTTTGTAGAGCACGAAGTCTCCGTAACGGGCAACCAGGAAATCGATAATATCCTCGTCAGTCTTGCCCAGCTGAATCATGTCGTAGACCTCGGCGCGCAGGTCATGGGCCAGTTCGGCATCAGAATCGAGCAGTGACTGGTTCTGACAGACGAGGCAGCGGAGCTCCTCGATAAGATCCTTGAAGTGTTGCTCCTCGGCCTCGGTCTTGAACTTGAAGGCCTCGAGGGTGACGCCTGCCTGTGCAGCGCCTGTGCCAAGCAGCAGGCACAGTGCCAGAATGGAAATGAATCTGTTAATCATGGTGTGGCTTGCAGCTCCGCGATCAGTGGCAAAATTGTAGTGTTCAGGGCGTCGACGCTGAGCGGACCGATATGCTTGTGACGGACGATGCCCTGCTTGTCCATGATGAAGGTCTCCGGTGCACCGTAAACGCCCCAGTCAATGCCGGCACGACCGTCGGCATCAAAGGCGTTCGCGACGTAGGGATCACCGAGTTGCACCAGCCATTGCTTTGCCTTGTCGCGTTCGTCCTTGTAGTTCAGTCCGTAGATATCGACTGCACCGGTCTGTGCAAGCTGTAACAAGACCTCGTGTTCGGCCCTGCAGGAGACGCACCACGTCGCCCAGATGTTCAGCACCGACACCTTGCCCTTGAGGTCAGTGTCGCCGAGGGTTGCCTCGGGATCCTGTAGTCGTGGCAGGGAAAACGCCGGCATGGGTTTGCCGACCAGCGGTGAAGGTACCCGCTTGGGATCGAGACTCAGTCCCCGGTAAAGAAAGGCGACCAGGATGGCAAAGATCGCCAGCGGCACCAGGTAGCGCAGGTAACGATTCATCAGCCGCGCCCTTCGGTTGCCAGTCGATCAGGGACACCCGGGGCAGCCGCGGGCTTGCGCAGGGCAGCCATGCGGTAGCGCCGGTCAACGGCCGCAAGCAGGCCGCCCAGCCCCATGAGTATGCAGCCGAGCCAGATCCAGCGCACGAAGGGTTTGTAATAGAGGCGCAGGCTCCAGTCACCGTTGCCCAGTGTCTCACCCAGCGAGACATAGATGTCGCGCATTAAGCCGGGATCGATGCCGGCCTCGGTCATCGGGCGGGTCTGAACCGTGTAGATGCGTTTCTCGGGACTCAGTATGGCCACTTCCTTGCCGTCACTGTTGAACACCCGGATCGTGCCCTGGTCAGCCCGGTAGTTGGGCCCCTGCACGGCCTTTGCGCCATCGAAGCGGAAGGTGTGTCCCGCCAGCTCGACCGTCTGCCCGGGTGACATGCGGATATCCTGCTCCACCTCGAACTGGGTGACATAGGTTATGCCGATAATGAAGATGGCCACGCCAAGGTGTGCGATGATCATGCCGTAATAACTGCCGCTGCCGCGGGCCCCGAAGTCCTTCAGGACGCTGGCCAGTCCCTTGCGGTACTTGAAACGCTGCCGCAGGCTAAGTACCAGTGACGACAGCAGCCAGAGTGACAGCGCAACGGCGAGACCAATCCAGATCGAGCCCTCGTGGAATAGCGGCAGTGCAAACAAGACACCGCCGGCAATACTCAGCAGCAGTCCCATCCTCAGCTGGCGGGCGAGGGCACCGGGGTCCTGCTTCTTCCAGCGTGCCAGCGGCCCCATCCCCATGAGGACGACAAGGAAGGGTGAAAAGATGACAAACATCGCCGTGAACCACGGAAAGCCGACCGAGATCTTGCCCCAGCCCATGGCGTCGTAGATCAGTGGCGCCAGTGTGCCGAGCAGGATAAAGGCGGTGATCACGATCAGCAGCACGTTATTGCCGAGCAACAGGGTCTCGCGGCAGAACAGGTCGAACTTGCCGCCGCTGGTGACATCCGGTGCGCGCCAGGCATACAGCATCAGCGAGCCGCCAATGACAATACACAGGAACACCAGGATGAACAGGCCACGTTCCGGGTCCGCGGCGAAGGAGTGCACCGAGGTCAGCACACCGGAGCGCACCAGGAAGGTACCCAGCAGGCTCAACGAAAAGGCCAGCAGTGCCAGCAAGACGGTCCAGCGCTTGAAGGCGCCACGTTTCTCCGTGACCGCGAGTGAGTGGATCAATGCCGTGGCAACCAGCCAGGGCATGAACGAGGCGTTCTCGACCGGGTCCCAGAACCACCAGCCACCCCAGCCCAGTTCGTAGTAGGCCCACCAGCTGCCGAGGGCGATGCCGATGGTCAGGAATACCCACGCGATCAGGGTCCAGGGCCGTGACCAGCGTGCCCATGCTGCATCCAGCTTGCCGCCAATCAGCGCGGCAATGGCAAAGCTGAAGGCCACCGAGAGTCCGACATAGCCCATGTAGAGCATGGGCGGGTGTATCGCCAGGCCGAAGTCCTGCAGCAGCGGGTTCAGGTCGCCACCTTCCAGCGGTACCGGGAAGACGCGGTCAAACGGATTGGAGGTAAACAGCATGAACGAAATAAATCCGATGCTGATCATGCCCATCACCGAGAGCACCCTGGCCAGCAGCTCGGCCGGCAGCTTGCGACTGAACAGCGACACGGCCACGGTCCAGGTGCCGAGAATCAATGCCCACAACAACAGCGAGCCCTCGTGCGCACCCCACACGGCGGAGACCTTGTAGATGGTCGGTAACTGGGTATTGCCATGTTGTGCGACATACAGGACGGAGAAGTCATTGGTCAGGAACGCGTTGACCAGGCAACCGAAGGAAATGAGCAGGAAGGTGAACTGCCCGAGGGCCGCCGGTCGCGCCAGTGCTACCCAGCCAGGCGTGTTGGTAAGGCTGCCAATCATGGGGACGGTCGCCAGTACCACCGCCAGGCACAGCGCCAGGATCAGTGCAAAGTTTCCAAGCTCGGGAATCATGTCAGTTCACCTTGTCGGTGGAGCCGCCAACCGCAGCATCGTGGGTCGCCTTGAGGGCGTCGGCGACTTCCGGTGGCATGTAGTTTTCGTCGTGCTTGGCAAGCACCTCGTCGGCAACAAACAGCTGGTCTTCCTGCAACTTGCCATGGGCCACGATACCCTGGCCCTCGCGAAACAGGTCGGGCAGGATGCCGGTATACTGGATCGTAACGGTCTTGTCGTTATCCGTAACATCGAACTGGACGGTGAGTCCGTCGCTCTGTCTTTCCACGCTGCCGGTGGTCACCAGGCCGCCCACCCGGATCATGCGCCCGGTCGGCGCCTCGCCCGCCATCACGTCACTGGGGGTGTAGAAGAACATCAGGTTTTCATTGAAGGCCTTGAGGGCAAACCCGGCCGCAACGGCCACGCCGGCCAGCATCAGGCCAATCAGCATCATGCGTTTCTTGCGTTTCGGTGTCATGTGTCTCTCCGTGCCCGGCGTTTGGCTGTACGGGCAATATCATTCAGTATCTTCCTGCGCTGTCGCAACGGGGCAATCATGTTTGCCAGCAGGATGACCAATGCGATGCCATAGGA
>CAJQNP010000083.1 GCA_905479705.1 uncultured Gammaproteobacteria bacterium | reverse complement strand
TAGTGGGCCGATCAGGTCACGATCAAGTTCCACGACAGAGAGCTCACCGGCTGCCGCCAGCAAGGGCACCGTGATTGCACCCTGGCCGGGGCCGATTTCAAACAGCCTGTCCTCGCTGGCAGGGTTAACAGCAGACACAATTTTCCCGATAACGACAGGGTCGTGCAGGAAGTTCTGGCCGAACCTTTTCCTTGGACGGTGACTCAATGGGTTATCCTGGTATTAGTCATCATTAACAGTCAGTTATAAAACGTCGAAATGGATTTACCCACGCAAACCACCCGGTTAGAACCATAGTGGGTGCGATTACAACTCGCATCGATATTCGCATCGGTTAAAAAATGAGGCGCAATTGATTTCTTGTTTGGTCAAACCAAAGGGGCTAGTGGATTGATCTCGGGTGAAAACATAACTGCCTGCACCAAGGTATGTTTGTGAGTATTTAATGACCTGATGCTGACGCGTTATTTTCTCAAATGCCAATATCATCGATTGATTGGAATTCCTGCTCAGGATGTATAACCACTGTCGACATGAATTGACGGTGAACCGGTATAGGTATTATTGACCATGGCCGACACCTCTAATGACGGTCTTTCTCAAGCACCGCCACAACACTCCGATCGATTCAAAAGTCTCTGAAGACGCTTATGCCGTTGGCGGATATCGCGCAGGTCATACGCCGCGAGCGCGAGATCATCAATATCTTCCCAGATGAGGTCTCCATGCAAACCAAGTAGCTGCAGTCGATCGCGACGTGTCGTCAGTTGTGCAAGGCGGCACAAGGAGTCAAGCAGGCTGACGATAACCGAGACTTCCGGTTTGGCGAGCTGGCGCAGCTGTGCAAATACGGCTTTCATGATGCCGTCGAAACTCGTGAAGCGCAACAGCAGGCGCGGCTGTTTCTTATTGTCCATGAAGACGCTGCCGGGCAGATCGCGATCGATAATATAGGCAAGGGCAAGACTGAATGAATCGACACAGCTTATTGCAGTGCCTGGATCATTGATGCCCGGTGACAGAGCGCGTGCTGCCAGTTGATTCAGCTGGGTGATCGGATATTCCGTGTCCTGCACCGGGGTCCGGACAGGTCCGGTGATGACATGACTGTTAAGTAGGTCGAAAACCGCCTCAATAACATTTGCCGGGCAGCCGTATACCTTGAAAATGCAGAGTCTTTTGACGAGGAAATCACCGGCCCTGGCTCGCACCTGCATCCGGCAATCATGTTCCGTGCACCACCTCACCAGTCCCCTATAATCGATGGCCTGCACGTACCCTTGTTTATCAGTGGCGATGAGTTGTGGTCGTTGTCCTCGGGCCGCACGTCGCCATGCCGCGATGTCGCAGGATCGTCCATGCTGTGTGCTTTCGCTGGTAAGTTCAACGAGCGAGACCTGTAATCGCTGGCCGATTCTCTCGACAATCTCGTCGGCTTGCAGGTCAGTGGCGGTGCGATGGATGAAGCGTATGAAGCCGACCACCGCAAACAGGGCGAGCAATAACGCCGTCAATACCGTGAGATGCGGTTTGTCGGTCTCGCTGTAACCGGTGAGCACGACCAGTGCATAGACGTAGGCGCCAAGAAAAAGGCCAAGGCTGACCTTGCTGCTATTGTCCTAGAGGAAGTGGCGAAGGACCTTTGGACCGTATTGGCCCGAGGTCAGCGTTAGCGCAACCATGGTTACCGAGAAGGAAACACCGCCGACACTGATAACGGAGCCGGCAATGACGCTGAGCACTTGGCGCGCGGATTCGACAGGCATGGCGAATGTCTGCAGATCTGCAGACAGGTAGATGATATGTCGCTCCAGCCGGAGCATCAGCAGGCCCAGCGCAAAACTGGCAATTGAGATGCAGACAGGAATGAACCAGATGCTGGTGTTCAATCGATTGCGCAGGTAGTCGAGCTGTTTGACCATGCGCCCATCTTAGTACTGATCGCATGTGGCTGCCTGCTGCGCCGCGAAGAACGCTTCATGCCTGCCAGTACATGGCATCGCATGGCTGAGTAATCGCAGGTGCCGGCCGTTGCGCATTTGCCATCGTTACCATTTGCCATCGTTACATAGGGTTGCGACATCACTCCGCTGATGACAGACTCGCGTTGGTCATGAACTGCGACAAGAAATGGTGAAACCGGAACTCGAAAAACAGGTTGACAAGTTGCGTGGGCCGTTCTCGTTCTTCATTCAGGCGCAGACGACGGCGAGCGCATTTCTGCTGTTGGCTTTGATCGCCGCCCTGTTGATCGCCAACTCCGGCTATGCGCATGAATTGACAGCAATCCGGCACCTGTCTTTACGCATCGGCGTTGGAGACTGGAACTTCGAGTGGTCGTTGTTGCATCTGGTCAATGACGGACTGATCGCACTGTTTTTCTTCCTGATTGGTCTGGAGATCAAGCGAGAGCTGGTGGCCGGCGAACTACAGGACATGATGCGCGTCGGTCTGCTGCTGAGTGCCGCCATCGGTGGCATGTTCGTTCCGGCGGCGCTGTATCTGGCGATTAATGCGAATTCTGACGGCGGCATGATCAGTGGCTGGGGCATCCCGATGGCGACGGATACGGCCATTGCCATTGGCGTACTTGCCGCCCTGGGGGCGCGGATACCCAAAAGCGTCGTGGCCTTCCTGGTAGGAGTTGCCATTATCGATGATATCGGCGCAATCCTGGTGATTGCATTCTTCTATACAGAAAGTCTCTCCTGGAATGCCGTTGCAGTGGCTGGCTTCTTGATACTGTGCCTCCTGATGCTTAACCGTGCAGGAATTCGACATCCGTATGTCTATGTGTTCGTCGGTGTGGGGTTGTGGGCGGCTATTGTGCAATCAGGTATTCATGCCAGCATCGCGGGCGTGATCGTTGCGGCTACCGTCCCTGCACGGCCGCGGATCAAGCCAGCCACACTCAAGCATGAAGTCAACTCGGTGGTTTCTGAACTGGACCCGGCTGCGGAGCACACAGAGGTCCTGGCTGATCAGAAGCTTCACCAGAAGATTGTCGGGGTGGAAAGGCTAGCACAGGAGGCGACTACGCCATTGCGCCGCTGGGAGGAGAGTCTGGAACTCCCGGTCTTTTTGCTGGTGTTGCCGCTGTTCGCGTTTCTGAATGCAGGTGTCGTAATTGACACATCGGCACTCTGCGGGCTGCTCGCCGAGCCTGTTGCACTCGGGATCATGATTGGACTTCTGGTTGGAAAACCGCTCGGCATCCTTGCCGGCGTCTGGTTGGGAATACGGCTTGGTTTCGCGATACGGCCTGATGGTCTCAGCGGCCGCAATCTGCTCGGCGTGGGCCTGTTGTCCGGGGTTGGATTTACCATGTCGACCTTTATCGCCCACCTTGCGATCGATCCATCAAGTGCGACGCTCGAATCTGCAAAACTGGCAATCGTCATCGTCTCGGCCATCGCTGCCGTCACCGCCTATATCGTGCTACGCTTCGGGTCAAAAGAACCTGGCAAATAACGCTTGATACTTGGCAGGTGCGACATGCCTGACCTGTTTCCAGTTCCTCTGGATTTCATTCAGGAACAAGAAGATGCCGAAGTTGAGTGGAACAAACCCTGCAACGAATACCGACTCATCCGGTAACAGGCCGATTCTCAAGTCGGGAAGCAACTGCTGGAAGATCGAACACGCATCACGTCTGGCCACCCTGGTGGATGCCGCGGACTACTTTTCTGCATTTGCCGTGACCTGCCGGTCGGCGCAGAGACAGATTCTGATACTCGGCTGGGATTTCGATCGACACGAGCGGTTGCATCGTATCGAACCGTGTGACGAGTTTCCCGATGAACTGGGCGAATTCCTTGTCGCATTGGTCAGGCATAATCCAAAGCTGAACGTTTACCTGCTGTCCTGGGACTTCAACATGATCTATGCCGCTGAGCGCGAGCTGCTGCCTGCGCTCAGGCTGCGCATACAGGCGCCGCCCCGATTTCATTTCCGGCTCGATAACATGCATCCGAAAGGCGCATCCCATCATCAGAAGGTGGTTGTCGTCGATGACCAGGTCGCATTTGCGGGCGGTATCGATCTGTCTCGCTGGCGCTGGGATACAAGCGAGCACAAGCCGGATGATGCCCGTCGTATCGACCCGGACGGCAAGCCCTATCCGCCTTTTCACGACCTGATGATGATGGTCGAGGGGGACGCCGCCGCCCGTCTCGGGCAACTGGCACGGGAACGCTGGCGGCGTGCTCGGGGCTGGAAGATCAAGCCGCCGACCGGTGTCGATCGCTCCCCCTGGCCGGAGAGCGTCGCTAGTGGGCTGGACGATGTGCGGATGGCCATCGCCAGGACCGAGCCTGCCTACCAGGGACGCGAAGCGGTCGAGGAGGTGAGCCGGCTTTACCTTGACGCCATCGCAGCGGCACGCAAGACCATTTACATAGAGAACCAGTACTTTACTGCCCGGGCCCTGGCGGACGCGCTCATCCAGCGTCTAGCCGAGGAGCATGGTCCGCAGGTCGTACTGGTACTGCCTGAGAAAACCGGTGGCTGGCTGGAGCAGGTCACCATGGACGTGGTGCGAGGCCGTATAGTGGCGCGTCTGCACGAGGCTGACAGGCATGGTCGTCTGAGGATCTATTTCCCCTATCAGCCAGGACTCGGTGACGACTGTATTAGTGTGCACGCAAAGCTGTTGATTGTAGATGACCGCCTGTTGCGCATCGGGTCCTCGAATACCAGTAATCGCTCCATGGGGCTGGATACCGAGTGTGACCTGGCGATTGAGTCGAGCGAACCGAAAGACAAGGTTGCCGGCTATATCGGGCGTATACGTGCATGTCTGCTGGCAGAACATCTGGACTGTGAAGCGGAGGATGTGGTTCAGGCCCTGCATGCGCAGGGCGGGCTGATAGAGGCGATCGAATACCTGTGTGGCGGTCAGCGCAGCCTGCGGCCCCTGGATTGTGAGGTGGCGGCGGAGGTCGACGAGCTGGTACCGGATTCCAGCCTTGTTGATCCGTCTGAACCGTTCAGTCCGGATTATTTCGTTGAGGAATATGTACCGAAGCCACACAAGCACAAGGGCCGACGACGCTTGATATTGTTCGTCAGCGTCATTCTTGTCTTGTCCGGACTGGCAGCTACCTGGCGCTGGGGCCCATTGCAGTCGTTACTGTCACCAGAACAGATCGGGCAGTACCTGGCATCGACATCCTCGATCGAGGGCCGTGCCGTCGTTGCTATCGGTGGCTTCATCATCGCCAGCCTGTTGATGGTGCCGGTTACGCTGCTGGCTATCATAGGCGGCATGGTTTTCGGAGGCTGGGAAGCCTTTATCTATGTCATGACAGGAGCCATGGTGGCTTCAGCAATCGGCTTTCTTGGGGGGCGTTTCCTTGGTAAGGATGTGATCGAGCGCATGAGCGGTTCAAACATTGAGAAGCTCAGCAGGCGCCTGGCCGAGCGCGGTACGGTGGCGGTTGCCGTGTTGCGTCTGATCCCGGTGGCACCTTTCGCCGTGTTCAACCTCGTGGCCGGGAGTTCCCATCTTGGCGCCCGCCAGTTCCTTGTCGGCAGTCTGCTGGGTCTGATGCCCGGTCTTGCTGCAATAACACTGTTTTCCAGTTCCCTCTGGGATGCACTTCGTTCACCTTCATGGATCAGCATGGCTGTCGTGACTGGTTTGGGTGCTGTGCTTGCAGGAACGTCCTGGCTTGTAATACGTTGGCTGCGCACGAGTTGAGTCGTTTGATGTTGAGAGTGGCGACCTACAACATCCATGACTGTGTAGGAAGAGATGGCAAGTACTCGCCAGAGCGCATAGCTGATGTGATTCTGGAGATGCAGGTTGACGTGGTAGCACTGCAGGAGATCACCCTTGATCATCCAGGTGAGCTTGTCAATCAGCTTGAAAAAACTACCGGTATGCTCGCTGTAGACGGCACGATTTTCGATCGTGGCGTGGGCCGCTACGGCAATGTGCTGCTCTCACGGTATGGTATCCATGAGCAGAGATTGCATGATCTGTCTTATTCTGGAAGTGAACCTCGGGGTGTTATCGATACGGATCTGGTGATCGACGGTCATCCACTCAGGGTGCTTGCCACGCATTTGGGTTTGACCTCTCCCGAGCGGATAGATCAGGTCCGCAGGCTCGCCGGTCTGCTTTCCGATGACCTGCATCCAACCGTGTTGCTGGGTGACTTCAATGTCTGGTTGATCATGCGGCCGTTTACGGAACTTCGTAAGCTTGGTTTCATGTACACCGGTATTTGCACGTTTCCAACCTGGCCCTTTCCCGTGCTGGCCCTGGACCGGATTTTCGTGCGTGCACCGGTGGTGATCAAGAGTTGTTCGCGACACCACTCGCCAAATTCATCCATTGCATCGGATCATTTTCCGGTTGTTGCCGACATGGAAATTACAAAGTGAGCTGACTGCGCTTCGGGTCAGTACCTTGTGAGTTGTGTGTGGGTTTTTTGGAGACAAAATTCAAAACGATGTCAATGGAGGAATGCCAACCCTTGCGGCATGCAAGTCCATCGCCGGCCGCCAGGGAGAGGCAAGTGGCAAGGGAATTCCAGATCTTTAAGGGCAATAACTCGAGCTATCTACCCCAGAAGTATAGAGCCAGCTATGGTGTCTGCTAACTGTACTACGAAAGTGGCAGCGCTCCAGTGCTATCGGAATCTAACTTTCTGTTTAATATGAGGAAATGTTCCAAGAGAGCAGTCCTGGCCGAACCTTTTCCGTGGACGGTGACTCAAGGAGTTATCCCGGTATTGGTCATCATTAACAGTCAGTTATAAAACGTCAAAATGGATTTACCCACGCAAACCACCCGGTTAGAACCATGGTGGGTGCGATTACAACTCGCATCGATATTCGCATCGGTATTTTTCGAAGGATTCTATTGCTGGCTCAATAATATCATTTGTTGGTTGTTGCTTGATTTATGGCTAGTGACGAATCGGATCGTTATTGTTGATTGCTTTTTTGTGGAACAGAATTCTGACCAGAATTCACCAACACAGTGCTTTCTGCATATACATTACTCTGGATGTTCCCCGCCCCCCTTCCATTCTCCTGAAAGCAGCCATTCTTCGAAATAAAATAACCACAGTTCCACCCAAGGCAAAACTGTTAGCGCCAACAGCATTTCTGATGACCAGTCCCCTTTTCCTGGTTTGTACAGACACAGTTTTTGTCTTCCCTATCCGGTCATCGGTATAAGTCGAATATTATTTGACGGCTATTCAACTTATTCGATGCTTTACAAACAGTTAATATTTATCTTAACTTCCGCCGCCTACCTGAATAAAGAATCAATTACTAGCGACTGCTTCTATTTCATTAATAGATGATATTGATACCGAGGACGTGATTTTCTCGACCAGCAAGAGCGAACTTAAAAGCATGTCTACATTTGCTTTCATACGCCATGCTCCAGTCCTGAGCATTAAGTTGCAGATA
>CAJQNP010000082.1 GCA_905479705.1 uncultured Gammaproteobacteria bacterium | reverse complement strand
GTAGCGCATGAACCTGCAGCCGGGTGACCAGGACGAACCGGAAGTCAATCTGACGCCGCTTATCGACGTGGTATTCCTGCTGCTGATCTTTTTCATGGTGTCCACCACCTTCGAGCAGCAGTCACGTATCCAGATCGAACTGCCGGAGTCCACGGCAACGCCGACCGAGACCGAGGTTGAATCACTCGAAATCGTCATTGATGCACAGGGCCGTTACTTCATAGGTGATCGGCAGGTAGTCAATACCCAGCTCAAGACATTGAAGGCAGCGATCAGCAAGGCTGTGGAAGGGCGCGAAGAACTGACGGTCATTATTCGTGCGGATGCCAGCACACCCCACCAGGCCGTGATTACCGCCCTGGATGCCACCAGCCAGCTTGGCCTGACACAGATATCCCTCGCTACCTCGACGATAGACGACCAGTAGCCGGCTAACATTCGGGCTTGCCGCGAGTTAATGAAGCGCCTGGATCACTACTGGTATACGCGCAGTCCCTGGCTGTTGTTGCTGACCCCGCTGTCACTGCTGTTTCGTGTCATTGTCGGTGCGCGCCGTTTAGCCTATCGAGTCGGTATCAAGCGCTCAACCCGGGTATCCCTGCCGGTGATTGTCGTCGGCAACATTACCGTCGGCGGTACCGGCAAGACACCCCTGGTGGTATGGCTGGCGGGCTATCTGCGTGAAAAGGGTTATGCACCGGGGATCGTGTCGCGGGGTTACGGCGGTACGGCCAGCCACTGGCCGCAGCAGGTGAGGGCAGACAGTGACCCGGCCGTGGTTGGTGACGAGGCGGTACTGCTTGCGGCCACTACCGGCTGCCCGATGGCAGTTGCGCCCGATCGTGTTGCGGCGGCACAGGCCCTGGTTGATCAGGGTGGCTGTGATGTCATCATCAGTGATGATGGTCTGCAGCACTACGCGCTGCAGCGGGATATCGAGATTGCGGTGATTGACGGCGTGCGTCGCTTTGGCAGTGGTTTTCTATTGCCTGCCGGACCGCTGCGGGAGCCGCTGAAGCGTCTTCAGCAGGTCGATCTGGTGGTGGTGAATGGCCTCGGTGATGGCGACGAGCACCGCATGACCCTGCAGCAGGGTGATGCGCACAACCTGCAGGACCCGGACAGGATCTGCGCACTGCAGGGATTTCGCTCGCAGCGTGTGCATGCCGTGGCCGGGATCGGCCACCCGGAGCGTTTTTTTCGCGCGCTGCAGCAGGCCGGGCTGCAGCTGGATTCCCACACCTTTCCGGATCACCATGCCTTCCGGGCAGAGGATATACGTTTCGGGGATGGTCGGTCGGTGATCATGACCGAAAAAGATGCGGTGAAATGCCGCCACTTCGCCACGCAGGATGACTGGTATGTACCGGTCGAGGCGAGTCTGTCCGGGAAATTCCGCGAGCAACTCGATGCATTACTGGATACCCGGCTGTCACATCGTGGATAATACCGCCAGACGAAGATTCTGATTATTGCGGGGTGCAGCGTGGATAAAAAACTACTCGATATACTGGCGTGTCCGATTTGCAAGGGACCGCTGGTGTTCCACAAGGATCAGAATGAACTGATCTGCAAGGTGGATCGCCTGGCCTTTCCGGTCAGGGAAGACATACCGGTGATGCTGGAAGACGAGGCACGTGCCTTGCCGGCGGACGAGGAAGTCTGATCGCGAACGCATGAGCAAGCTGGCGTTCAAGGTGGTCATCCCGGCGCGTTACGCCTCCACGCGCCTGCCCGGCAAGCCGCTGCTGATGCTTGCCGGCAAACCCATGTTGCAGTACGTGTATGACCGATCCGTGGAGAGCGGCGCCGCTGACGTCATTATTGCCACCGACGATGAGCGCATTGTGCAGGCGGCAGAGGCCTTTGGCGCAACGGTTTGTATGACGGCGACCACGCATACCTCGGGGACGGAGCGGCTGGCGGAGGTGGCCACCACCCTGGGCTGGACAGACGACGACATCGTCGTCAATGTGCAGGGTGATGAACCCCTGATCCCGGCAGCGCTCATCCACCAGGTTGCCGAGGGGCTGGCCCGGCATGACGCTGCCGCGGTCGCGACACTGGCCTATCCGATTCACTCGGGCGAGGAGGAAACGGATGCACATATCGTCAAGGTCGTGCTCGATAAACAGGGTTACGCGCTGTATTTCAGTCGTGCCCCGATACCGTATCACCGTGATGTTGAAACGATCGGCACCCTGGGCGAAGCGCTGAGGCACATCGGCCTGTACGCCTACCGTGCAGGCTTTCTGAAACATTATGCAGAACTGGAGCCGTCACCGCTGGAGTCTGTAGAAAAGCTCGAGCAGTTGCGCGTACTCTGGCACGGTATGAAAATTCACGTGGGTATCGCTGCTGAAATACCCGGACACGGGGTCGACACCCGGGAAGACCTGCGGCGAGTCGAGGCATTGTTAACGCGAAATAGCACTAATCAGTAAGCAGGAGTCATCATGGTCAAGGTTCTGTTCGTCTGCATGGGCAATATCTGCCGGTCACCCACGGCGCAGGGGGTTTTTGAGCGCCTCGTGGCTGATAATGAACTGCTGGAATATATTCAAATTGACTCGGCCGGAACGCATGCCTATCACATTGGCGAGCGACCCGACGAGCGC
>CAJQNP010000081.1 GCA_905479705.1 uncultured Gammaproteobacteria bacterium | reverse complement strand
CACGCCCCAGGGTGTTGTGGCGGCATCGACCACGATCAGCAGTTGTGCGTTGATCTTGTCGCGCTGCGAGAGCAGTTCATCGAGGTCCATGCTGCCCATGACGGTACGAATATTGGTCATGGTCAGGTTGTTGATGGCGCGGTCCAGGTCATTGACCTCGTAGGCCGCCTTGGCGGCATCGAGTATCTGGTAGAAGACAACGCCGTCCGCGCGCACCATGGCATTGTCGCGGGTGATGACTTCCTGGCTCTGGATATCAAACACGGTCTCCATCATGTTGAGCTTGTGGCCGATACGGTCCACGTAGGGCACGATCAGGTTGAGGCCGGGCCGCAGTGTTACCCGGTAACGGCCGAAGCGTTCCACGGTCCACTCATATCCCTGGGGTATGACCTTGACGCCGGCAATGACCGTGATGATTGCCAGTGCGAGGACGACCAGTGCAAATGTTGAAAAACCACCCATAATGCTCTCCTTGATCCCTGTTGGTTAAGATTGGTTACCGCGGTTCGCGGATTGTAGAACAGTCTTCATCCTGACGTCCCGGATTCACCCGCATGCACTACCTGTCCATTTAAAATCAATATGTTAGAGGAGAAAACGGTCGTGCACCCGGGGAGCTAAGCGCATACTATAGCGCTTCCTGTTTTTCAGCGAGTAATCCCATGGCAATCAGTGCCTTTGATCTCTTCAAAATTGGTATCGGGCCGTCCAGTTCGCACACCGTGGGGCCCATGCGTGCGGCCGGCATGTTTGTGCAGAGCCTGGCCGAGAGTGAGCTGTCTGGCGAGGTGTCCCGTCTGAAGGTTTGCCTGTACGGGTCACTCGGTGCGACCGGCAAGGGGCATGGTACCGACAAGGCACTGCTGCTCGGTCTGCAGGGTGAACTGCCGGAAGACGTCGATACAGACGGTATCCCCGGGCTGATTGAACAGGTACATCAATCCGGCCAGCTGCAATTACCCGGCGCGGTCACGCTGGCATTTGATATGCAGCATGACATGGAATTTCATCGCGAGAAGGAACTGCCCTATCACCCCAATGGCATGATCTTTCATGCCTACGATGCCGCAGGAGCAGAGCTTCTGCAGCGTACCTACTACTCCGTCGGTGGTGGCTTCGTGGTCAACGAGGCAGCGGCCGGCGCAGATCGCATTGTCGAGGACAGTACCGCATTGCCGTACCCGTTTACGACCGGTGCCGGTTTGCTGGAACAGTGCGCCGAGCACGGTCTCTCGATCAGCCAGGTCATGTTGAAGAACGAGCGTGTCTGGCGCAGTGAGCAGGAAATCAGGGACGGCCTGCTGCATATCTGGACGGTCATGCAGGAATGTGTGCAACGTGGTTGTCACACCGAGGGTGTCCTGCCCGGTGGCCTCAAGGTAAAACGCCGTGCCGCGCGCTTGCAGCGTCAGCTCTCTGCCGAGCAGGAACTCCACAGGGTGCCACTGGGCACCATGGACTGGGTCAACCTGTATGCGCTGGCCGTGAATGAAGAAAATGCCGCCGGGGGCAGGGTGGTGACGGCACCGACCAATGGCGCAGCCGGTATCATCCCGGCGGTACTGCATTACTACTGGAACTTCTGCTCCGGCAATACAGAAGATGGCGTGGTGCGTTTCCTGTTGACCGCCGGCGCCATCGGTATCCTCTACAAGGAGAATGCCTCGATCTCGGGTGCCGAGGTGGGCTGCCAGGGCGAGGTCGGCTCGGCCTGTTCCATGGCCGCGGCCGCGCTTACCGAGGTCAATGGCGGCACCCCCGAACAGGTTGAGAACGCGGCCGAGATCGCCATGGAACATAATCTCGGCCTGACCTGTGACCCGGTCGGCGGACTGGTGCAGGTACCGTGCATCGAGCGTAATGCCATGGGTGCAGTAAAGGCGATCAATGCCTCACGCATGGCGCTGCGCGGTGATGGTACGCACTTCGTGACGCTCGACAAGGTCATCAAGACGATGCGCGATACCGGTGCCGACATGAAGACCAAGTACAAGGAAACCGCACGCGGCGGTCTCGCGGTCAACGTTATCGAGTGTTAATGATCCCGGGTCGAGGCGCGCACCAGCGGACCGATGGTCAGGCCCTGTACCAGGATCGAGAAAATCACCACGATATAGGTCACCACGACGAGTGCGTCACGTATATCGCTGGCCGGCAACGACAGCGCCAATGCAACGGAGATGCCGCCACGCAGTCCGCCCCAGGTGAGTATCTGGATGGCGCGCGGGCTGAAGCTGCGAAAGCGACGCATCACGGTAATCGGGATGCCTACCGTGATAAAGCGTGCCAGCAATACAATGGGTATTGCCAGCATGCCGGCCAGCAGGTATTCCCTGAGGAACACCAGGGCCAGTACCTCGAGGCCAATGAGCACGAACAGCACGGCATTCAGCACCTCGTCGACCAGTTCCCAGAAGGTGTCGAGGTGCTCGCGGGTGTGTGCAGACATTGCCATGGTGCGACCATGGTTGCCGATTAACAGGCCGGCACACACAATAGCGATCGGTGCGGACAGGTGCAGTGCCTCGGCAAGGGCATAACCGCCGGTCACCAGCGCCAGCGTTAACAGGACCTCGACCTGGTAATTATCGACGCTCTTCAGCATCCAGTAGGTAAGTGTGCCCGCGCCCAGCCCGAACAACACACCACCAACCGCTTCCTGGGTAAACAGCAACAGGATATCCCCGGCTGACATGTCGGCCTCACCGGTGGCAAAGCGCACCAGCACCAGGAACACCACCACCGCCATACCGTCATTGAACAGCGATTCGCCGGTGATCTTGGCCTCGAGGCTCTTTGGTGCATGCGCCTGCTTGAGGATGCCAAGTACGGCGATCGGGTCGGTCGGGGAGATCATGGCGCCGAACAACAGGCAGTAAATATAGGGTATTTCAAGGCCAATGAGTGCAAACGCGTACCAGCAGAGGGTGCCTATAATGAACGTGGCGCCGATCACACTGGCGGTTGCCAGGGTAAAGATGACGCCACGCTGTTTGGCGAGTTCACTCAGGTCAACGTGCAGTGCGCCCGCGAACAGCAGGAAACTGAGCATGCCGTGCAGCAGGGTATCGTCGAACTCGATGCCTTCCAGCATAATCTGCACCTCGTGCTCGATCTCTACCCCGAGCGGACCCAGGACATTCAGCAACAGTGAGAAACACAGTGCGACCAGCATGATGCCAATGGTGGTGGGCAGCTTGAGAAAACGGTGGTTGATATAGCTGAACACGGCGGAGGCCGTCAGCAGGATGGCGATGATGTGGAACAGGGTCATGGCGTGTGCAGTCCGGTGATCCGGGTCAGTTAACTGTCGGTTGTAGGCCTCTGTTCACAGTGAAGGCGGGTTCTTTCACTCCTGTTTCAGGGTCAGGAGTTTTTTGTGCATGTCGAGGATGCAGCGTTCTGTTTCCTGCCAGTCGATACAACCATCCGTGACAGAAACACCATACTGCAGGTCGTCGAGATTGTCGGGTATCGGCTGGTTGCCGAAGTGGATGTTGCTTTCAATCATCAGGCCGATGATGGAACGGTTACCCTCGAGGATCTGGTTGGTAACATTTTCCGCAACCAGCGGTTGCAGAGCAGGATCTTTTTGCGAATTCTCGTGGCTGCAGTCGACCATGATATGCGGACACACGCCGGCATCGAGCAACGCCTTTTCACAGCGTGCGATGTTGACGGAGTCGTAATTTGCCTTGCCGTTCCCGCCACGCAGCACGACGTGGCCGTACTTGTTGCCGGCCGTGCTGACCGTTGAGACCTGGCCTTCCGAGTCGATGCCGAGGAAATTGTGCGGGTGGCTGACGGACTTGAGTGCATTGATGGCTACACCAAGGCCGCCATCGGTGCCGTTCTTGAAACCCACCGCGCAGGACAGGCCGCTGGACATTTCACGGTGAGTCTGTGACTCGGTGGTGCGTGCCCCGATCGCCGACCAGGAAATCAGGTCCTGGATGTACTGCGGCGAGATGGGGTCGAGCGCCTCGGTTGCCAGTGGCAGGCCCAGTTCGGCGAGGTCGATGAGCAGCCTGCGTGCAATGTGCAGGCCTTCCTCGATCTCGAACGAGCCGTTCATGTGCGGGTCGTTGATCAAGCCCTTCCAGCCGACGGTGCTGCGCGGCTTCTCGAAGTAGACGCGCATCACCAGGTACAGTGTCTCCTCAACCTGTTGCGCGAGTGCCTTGAGGCGTTTGCCATAGTCGATGGCGGCTACCGGGTCGTGGATAGAACAGGGCCCGATGACGACGAACAGGCGCTTGTCCTTGCGCTCGATGATGTCCTTGATGGTTTCACGGCCCTTGATGACTGACGCTCGCGCACGCTCGGATGCCGGCAGCGCCTGTTTGAACGCTTCCGGTGTAATCAGTCTCGACGAGGAGACGATGTTGAGGTCTTCGATACGTTTGTCAGTCATGCAGCTTGCCGCCCGCTTGCAGTAGGTAAAGAGGGCGCTATTTTACGTGAAAAACCAGGCTCGCGGTCAATTCACTGCCGCCGCCCCGCGGCCCTTCATGGCAAGGCATAATAGTGCTGGCAGGGTCGATACCAAGGAATCCGGATGAGTATTGAGGAAATCACCCGGCGCTGGATACGCAGCGCCGATCTCGAGGAGTTTGATCTGGCCGTGTTGCAGGCTTCGCAGCAGCACGCGGTACTGGTGGATTTCTGGGCCGAATGGTGTGCACCCTGCCTGGTGATTGCACCGGTGCTGGTACAGGTCATTGAGCAATATGCCGGGGCGGTCACGCTGGTCAAGGTGGAGGTGGACAGCGGAGACAACATGAAGCTGGCCGGCCGGTACCAGGTGCGTGGTTTTCCGACATTGATGCTGTTTCGCGAGGGCGCGGAGCTGGGTCGTTTCAGCGGGGCGAAAACGGCCACCTATATTCATGACTTTCTCGACGAACATGATATACGGCCGGTCCGTGACTAGATATCTTGCCTGCATGGTCCTGTTGCTGCTGGGCCTGGCGAGTGCGCATTCCCTGCCGGCGGCAGCGGGGGATTCGCCAGCGCTGACGCGACTGGCCCGGCAGTTGCAGGACTCACCCATGCCGATGCGTTCGGACTTTGCCTGGCTGGCACTGACCCAGATGGCCGCGTTCTACACCGAGGAGGCAGAGCGCGCACGC
>CAJQNP010000080.1 GCA_905479705.1 uncultured Gammaproteobacteria bacterium | reverse complement strand
TGCCATCTCGGGCGTTCCATACGGTACATCAGCATCCGTGATCGGTATACCGAGTGCCGTTGCGTTGCGCCAGATGTCCGCTGAATGCACATGTAGAACGACGAGTATGTGCTCATCCATATCGTAGATCATGCCGTGCGTAAGTGATTCTGACGAGGGTTTCACGGGGCCGCGGGCAACAACGGTATCGTTGCTTATATCGTAGGACTCAACCAGTGTGTAGTGTTCCCTGTTCAGTCTGTCCAGGTGGCCGGTTTGTGTGCCGCTGATAATAAATGAGCGGTGTCCGCGTGCTGATTGCCGGGTGTCGATTCGCTGGCTGACGTTGCCGTAGCCATATCCGTCGTAGCGCTCGGGGTCCTGCCCGATCAGGGTCCGCTCCCGGAGTGTGTTGCGCCAGCGATTGAGTGCATCGAGCGAGACGGTGTCAGGCAAAACTGCCCGGGTGTATCGCAGATTGAACTTGATGGCACCCTCTTCCATGCGCGCGTTTACTGTGCAGCCCGTTCCTCGAGCAGTTCCCGAAAAACAACCGGCAGAACCGTACGCATCTTTCGGGTGATTGCTGCCTCGTTGCGTTGCCAGACCAGCCCCAGGTAGACGATGCCAAGTCCTATGGCGGTCAGTGCAACAGGAAACAGCCAGCTATCCTGAAAGATGTAGGATGCAAGATGCTGCATATAACCGGCGCAGCCCAGTGCCCCGAACACGACAAAGACGCGCCGCACCAGCACGGCACCGACGAAGATCAGTCCAAGGTTGATGCAGAAATAGATGAATTTAGAGAGCTCGCTGTCGGATTGTTGTAGAGACAGGCCGCACCAGAATGTCATGACACCAAACAGGTATAGCCAGAAGGCATAATCCTGGCGGGTGTTGCGTGAGCGGATATCAACCCAGAATGCGATCAGCGTCATGAGCAGGCCAAACCACAGCGTGACGAAGGCCTTGAAAATATAATCGGCCTCGCCGTGTGTGAGCATGGCGGTTACATCCATGGACATGTACCAGAGCGTTACCGCGACCGGCATGATCATGAACGGGTAACGATAACGCCACGCCAGCGCAGTCCCGACCGCCAGTGTGCCCAGCTCCAGGTAGATCCAGTGCCATTTGATGTAGCGGTGATAATCCCGGTAGCTGGTTTCATCCGGCCACCAGCCCATGCCCTGTTGCAGGCCATAGATCGCCAGCGGTGTCATGGCGATCGCGAAGGTCGCGCAGATGCCGGCCGGTATGTGGTGCCCGCCTCGTCTGAATCGTTCCGTCAGCAACAGCCCGATCCCTGCATACAGGATGGCAATAAACAGGATGCCCCAGCCGCCGAACTGCTCCCAGCCAAGATTCATGAACAACGTCATGGCGCCAATGGCGGTAAGGCCACCGAAGTAATAGAGGATATTGGTAAAGCTGAACGCCGGACCGGTGCCCGGCAGGCTTTCGAGGTGGCGATACAGGGCCTCTGCCTGTTCGTTGCTGAGGATCCCCTCCTTTACCGCGTCCTGCAGGCCGTCCCTGGTGACTTTCACCGGTGTCCTACTGTGCCGTGATCCAGTTGCCGATCTCAAGCGCCTCGAAGACCAGTTGCACGGACAGGGCTGCGAGAACCAGGCCCATGACGCGCACCAGGATGGCGGCGCCGTTAGTTCCGATGACGCGCAGAATCGGGGTCGAGGCCAGCATCAGCAGGCAGGTAACCACGAGTACGCCAACCAGCACACCGGCGGTGGCTGCCTGCTCCGTGATTCCATGCAGGTTGTTGTCGGTCAGTACGATGACCGCCATGATGGCGCCGGGGCTGGCGATGGACGGCACCGCAAGTGGAAATACCGCAAGATCGTGTTGTGAATTGTTACTGCCGCCCTGCTCGTCCATGTTACTGCTGAAGATCATTTGCAGGGCGAACAGGAACAGGATAGCGCCGCCCGCGACTTGCAACGAAAGCAAGTCAATGCCGAGTGCAGACAACAGGATCTGGCCAATTACAATTGAGCCCAGCAATATCAGCGCAGAGTAGACCGTCGCCTTGATTGCAGTCTTGCGGCGTTGCCCGGGCGTCAATGACGCTGTGATCGAGGCAAAGATAGCCAGCGTGCCGATCGGGTCGATGGTGGCCCACAGCATCAGTGCATCGCGAATCAGTTTTTCTTCCATATTATCTCAGGCTGCGTTCTTGTCTGTCTGTGCCCTGCTCCACTGTTGCAGGCAGTCAAAGATCTCCGTGGCGCGTTGCGGGAATCCGTCAGACAGGTATTTCAAATACTGTTCATGCACACGCCCACTGAATGCGTCGATTCCGTCCCGGGGATGGTTTACCAGGTTGTCGGTGCTGACCTCGAAGTATAAATCAAGTGCCGTGCAGAAATGTTTCTCAATGGCCTGTGGTCTGATCTCTACCTCGTAGAACAGGTATTGCTGTTCGTCAGAACGCCCGTCAGGTTCGTACCAGTAGCCATAGTCATCGAGCAGGCGACGTGCATCGCCCGCAATACACCAGTGCCCCAGTTCATGGAGCGCGCTGCGTACATAGTCCA
>CAJQNP010000079.1 GCA_905479705.1 uncultured Gammaproteobacteria bacterium | reverse complement strand
CTGCAGCGAGGCACCGTTTTCCGCAATGCGCACCCAGGCGGCACCTGGAATATAGGCGCGAACCAGGTCGGTGTTGGCATAATTGTGCTTGCCCAGCAGCGAGTAGGGATTATGGTGGCGCGCTTCAATGAGTCGCTGAATATCAGCGGAGAGTCCTGCGGATGACGGGTTGTCAGGGTGCTCATATAACATCTTATTTATGATCACTGTATGCGCTAGATCCCGCTGATTTGTGATATCAAAATTTCAGTGCCGGCTAACTATACAGTCAAACCTCTTGGCCATACAATAACGACCGAATCCGATTTCACACTCACTCTCAGGTAGCCCACTGCTCCATGCAAGTTAATGATGATTTGCGTTACGTCAGCCGTCTCACGCGCAGCACCCTGGCGCTCATTCTCGCCGGGGGACGCGGCTCACGACTACGCCAGCTAACCCTCTGGCGGGCCAAGCCGGCTGTCCCGTTTGGCGGAAAATTTCGCATTATCGACTTCCCCCTGTCGAATTGCCTGAATTCCGGCATCCGCATGATCGGGGTACTGACCCAGTACAAGGCCCACTCCCTGATCCAGCATATTCAGCAGGGCTGGAGTTTTCTTCGAGGTGAATTCAAGGAATTCATCGAATTGCTGCCGGCACAGCAGCGCATCCAGGATTCCTGGTACTCGGGCACGGCCGATGCGGTCTACCAGAACCTCGATATTATCCGCACCCACAAGCCGGACTATGTCCTGATCCTGGCCGGTGACCACGTCTACAAGATGGACTACGGTCCCATGATTGCGCACCACGTCAACTCGGGTGCCGACATGACGGTCGGCTGTATCGAGGTACCCCTGGAGATGGCCAGGGCGTTTGGCGTGATCTCGGTCGACGCCGTGGGCCGGGTGACGCGCTTCCATGAAAAGCCCGCGGAACCGGAGCCGATTCCGGGCATGCAAGACACTGCACTGGCCTCGATGGGCATCTATGTATTCAATACAGCCTTTCTCTACGAACAGTTGATCAAGGATGCCGATTCCACCTACTCGACTCATGACTTCGGTCACGACATCATCCCCAACCTGATCAAGAAATACCGCGTCTACAGTTACCCGTTCCGTTCCTCGAACGAAGGGCAGCAGGCCTACTGGCGTGATGTGGGTACCATCGATTCCTTCTGGGAGGCCAACCTGGAACTGATTGGCGTCCTGCCGGAGCTGAACCTGTACGACGACCAGTGGCCGATCTGGACCTACCAGGAACAATTGCCGCCAGCAAAATTTATCTTTGACGATAAAGACCGGCGCGGCATGGCGCTGGACTCCATGGTTTCCGGCGGCTGCCTGATCTCGGGCGCGATTGTGCGCCACTCCCTGCTGTTTTCCAATGTACGAATTGGTTCGTACACGGAACTCAAGGATGTCGTTGCGCTGCCCAATGTCCGCATCGGCAGAAACTGCCGGGTCACCAAGGCCATTATCGACAAGAACTGCGAACTGCCGGATGACACCGTGATCGGTGAAGATCCGGATGCCGATGCCGAGCGTTTTTATGTCAGTCCCAATGGGGTAGTGCTGGTAACTCCCGAGATGCTGGGCCAGGAAATACACCATGTCCGCTGACCAGCGGCTGAACCTGGTTATCTGCTGGCATATGCACCAGCCACAATATTGCGACCTGATCAGCGGCCTCTACCAGCTGCCCTGGTCCTACCTGCACGCAACCAAGGACTACATCGACATGGCCGCGCACCTCAAGGCCGTCCCGGGTGCGAAGGCAGTGGTCAACTTTGCACCCATTCTGCTCGAACAGCTGTCCGACTATGCCGGCCAGGTAAACGGTTTTCTCTCCAAGAACAAGGCAATCCGCGACCCCCTGCTGGCGGCGCTGGCCTGTCCGGTGCTGCCTGGCAGCAAGGACCAGCGGATGGAACTGGTCAACGCGTGTCTGCGGGCCAATGAGCTGCGCTCCATCAAGCGCTTCGAGCATTACCAGAAGCTGGCCGAGATGGCGGGCTGGTTTAACGAACACCCGTCCGGGATGCTGTACGTCGGCGACCAGTTTATTGTCGATTTACTGGTGTGGTATCACCTTGCCTGGATGGGCGAGACGGTGCGCCGCGAGAACCTGCTGATACAGCAACTGATGGCCAAGGGTACCGGCTTTTCGCTGCACGACCGGCGCGAGCTGGTGAAACTCATCGGCGAACTCCTCTCCAGCGTGATCGACGGCTACCGCGAGCTGGCAGACAGGGGACAGGTCGAGCTGGCGATGTCACCCTATGCACACCCGATCGTACCGCTGCTGCTGGACATGGATTCTGCCCGTGAGGCCATGCCGGATGTCAGCATGCCGCAGGTAACCCGCTACCCGGGTGGCGAGGAGCGGGCACGCTGGCACATCACAGAGGGTATCGCGACCTTCGAACAGTTTTTCGCCAAGCGCCCGACCGGCTGCTGGCCATCAGAAGGCGGTATCAGCGGGCCTGCGCTGGGCCTGCTCGAGGAGTACGGTTTTACCTGGGCCGCCAGCGGCGAATCGGTGTTCCGGCACAGCCAGTCGCACCCGGAAAACGAGGCCGTGACCGACAGCAGTCTCTACCAGGGCTTTCGCATGGCCGAGGGAGAGCTGGCCTGCTTCTTCAGGGACGACGGCCTCTCTGACCTGATCGGCTTCACCTATTCAGACTGGCATGCCGATGATGCCGTCGGCAACCTGATTGAACACCTGGAGAACATTGCAGCCAGCACGCATGGACAGGACAGTCCGCTGGTTTCAATCATCCTTGACGGAGAAAATGCCTGGGAACACTTTCCGGAAAACGGCTATTACTTTCTCAATACCCTCTACCAGCGCCTGGCCTCGCATCCTGACATCAGGATGACGACCTATTCAGAATACCTGCAGGATGGCCATGCGCTGCCGCGCATCAACTCCCTGGTCAGTGGCAGCTGGGTGTATGGCACGTTCTCGACCTGGATCGGCGACAAGGACAAAAACCGTGGCTGGGAAATGCTCGTCGACGCGAAGGCAGCCTTTGATGAGTCCGCCCGGGAAAACAGCCTGAGCGGAGAGCAATTGCTGGCTGCCCGACACCAGCTATCGATCTGCGAGGGCTCGGACTGGTTCTGGTGGTTTGGCGACTACAACTCTGCGGACACGGTCAGTGACTTTGAACGCCTGTTCCGCGTGCACCTGTCCAATCTCTACAGCATGCTCGGCAGGGAACCGCCCGAATATCTTTCCCGGGTGTTTGCGCAGGGTGGCGGCGAGCCGGTACAGGGCGGCGTCATGCGCAAGGGCCAGTACAACGCGTAATCATGCGATGACCCCCATGTCTTTCCGCGCGGCGTGAACAACCCGCTCAGAGACCGGCGCGCCGGTGTACTGCTGCACCCGACCTCGTTACCGGGTCCACATGGCTGCGGCAACATCGGTCAGGATGCCCGCCGCTTCATCGACTTCCTGCAGTCCGCCGGCATTACTGTCTGGCAAATGCTGCCGCTGGGTCCGACACATGCCGACCGCTCTCCCTATCAGTGTCTGTCCGTGCATGCCGGAAATACCGGGCTGATCTGCCTCGATGACCTGGTCGCTGCCGGCTGGTTATCCCCGGCGCTGGCAGCCAGCGCCTCTCTGCAGGAATGCCTGCTGGCGGCGAAGACCGGTTTTGCCGCGACGGCAACGCCCGCACAACACAAGGGCTACGCGGATTTCAGGGACACCCATGCCTTCTGGCTGGACGCCTACGCCCTCTACCAGGCGATCCGCCAGTCACAGGACAACCGCCCCTGGTTTGAATGGCCCGCCGCACTGCGCGACTGGCAGCAGGCCGTTACGCTCGAAGCGGACCACGCCGCTGCCGCAGAGCAGGTGCGCTTTGAGCAATACCTGTTCTTTTCCCAGTGGGCAGCCTTGCACCGCTACGCCAGAACTCACGGTGTTGCCCTGTTCGGCGACATGCCGATTTACGTAGCACATGACAGTGCCGACGTCTGGGCCAACCCGGAACTGTTCACGGTCAATGACGCCGGACTACCTGAGACGGTCGCCGGTGTTCCACCCGATTATTTTTCCGAGACCGGGCAACGCTGGGGCAATCCGCTGTATTGCTGGGACATCCTCGAGCAACAGGACTTTGGCTGGTGGGTGGAACGTTTCAAGACCCAGCTGGAGTTATTCGACCTGTTGCGGCTTGATCACTTCCGCGGCTTTGAGAAGTTCTGGGAGATACCCGCGGATTGCGACACGGCCATCGACGGGCACTGGGTTCCCGGGCCGGGCGGACGCCTGTTTGACCGCCTGCGCGGGGAATTTGGGGAACTGCCGATCGTCGCCGAGGACCTGGGCATCATCACGGCGGAGGTCGATGCCCTGCGCATGGCCTACGACTTCCCGGGCATGAAGATACTGCAGTTCGCCTTTGACGGTGGTGAGGACAATCCCTACCTGCCAGACAACCACGAACGCCTGTCGGTCGTCTATACCGGCACGCATGACAATGACACCACGCTCGGCTGGTATCACAGCCTGGACGAGACAATGCGCGGACGATTCGAGAAGTATGCCGTGCGGTACCCCGGCGAGATGCCCTGGCCACTCGTTGAAATGGCAATGAACTCGAAGGCCACGCTGGCCGTGCTGCCCATGCAGGATATCCTGTCACTCGGCAGCGACAACCGCATGAACACGCCGGGTACAACCGCCAACAACTGGCAGTGGCGCTTTAGCTGGACGCAGGTACCGGCAGAACTGGCAGCGCGCATACATGAACTGGTCGAGCGCTACACACGCAACAACACCTGGTTATAGCCAGATAATACGCCCGGTCTCGAAACGATGGGCCTGCAGCGGATGACTGGGATACAGGCGCAGCTTGTAGAACTGCAGCCCGGATAGCGGCGGCGCCAGGTTGATGCTGAACAGGGTTTCATTGTCACCGGTCGCGCCCGCCGGCTGCAGACGCACATGTTCCCGCTCCACGAAGCCCTCGTGGCCCGTGTCGGTACCGACGATGCACTCCAGCACGACATCATCTGCCGTCAATTCGCCCAGCGTAACGGCAACATCTATCTTCAGACTGTCGCCCGAGTTCAGCGAGGTCTTGACCTCATCCACGCGTCGCATGGAGACATGCTCCCAGTCCTTGCTGATCTTGGCCTTCCACGCAGCCAGCTGCAGTGCCCCCTTGTAATCATCCGCACACAACTTTCTGTTGTGGCGACTGGCCGGCGCATAAAAGTTGACAATGTAGTCCCTTACCATGCGCTGGGCATTGTAGTTCGGGATAATGGACTTCATGGAGGCCTTGGAGATGCCCACCCAGCTCTCCGAGTAGCCCTGTGCATTGCGGTCGTAGTAGAGCGGGGCGATCTTGCTCTCCAGCAGATCAAGCAGCTCACTGGCCTCTTCATGGTTGCGGTATTCGGGATCGAAGTGTGGCTCGTGCGGGGTGATCGCCCAGCCATTTTCACCGTTGTAACCCTCCGCCCACCAGCCATCCAGCACACTGAGGTTGATGACACCGTTCATACCGGCCTTCTGGCCGGAGGTACCACTGGCCTCCAGCGGGTACTCCGGCGTGTTCAGCCAGACATCGACACCGGTCACCAGCTTGCGGCCCAGCGCCAGGTCGTAGCCCTCCAGCAACAGGATGTGCCCGATGAATTCCGGCCTGAGCGAAAACTCGTGGATGGTACGGATCAGCTGCTGTCCGGGGGCATCACTCGGGTGGGCCTTGCCGGCAAAGATCAGCAGCACCGGGCGTTCCGGGTTCTTCAGTATACGGCTGAGACGCTCCGGATCGGAGAACAACAGCGCGGCACGCTTGTAGGTCGCAAAGCGCCGCGCAAAGCCCACCGTGAGGATGTCGGAGTCACTCCCGGTAACGTGCTGCGTCAGGCGCTCCATCAGCACCTCGCTGCAACCGTTGCGGCGATACTGGTGCAGCGCCCGGGTGAGGACATTCTCGAACAGCTCCGTCTTCAGTGACTGGCGCAGGCTCCAGTAGCTGTGATCGGGGATTTCATCAATGCGCTGCCAGTATTCCTCGTTCAGCAGCTCGTCGCGCCAGGCGCGACCGAAACGCATGTCGTACAGGTTCGACCACTCGCGCGCCAGGAAGGTCTGCAGGTGCACACCGTTGGTTACATAGCGGATCGGATTCTCGCGGTAGGGGACGTCCGGCCAGACATAGTGCTCCATTTCCGAGGCAACCGTGCCATGTATGCGACTGACCCCGTTATGGAAGCGGGAGCCGCGCAGTGCCAGCGCCGTCTGGTTGAACGCGCCGTGGTTGCCGGGCGTGGCACCCAGATGCAGAAACTTCTGCATGTCGATATTCAGGTCCTTGATATAGTCCTTGAAGTAGCCGGCAACGAGTTCGTGATCAAAGATGTCATGGCCGGCCGCGACCGGGGTATGCGTGGTAAACACGGTGCCCGCGGCAATCACTTCCAGCGCCGTATCAAATTCGTAACCCTTCAGGGTACCTTCGCGACAGCGCTCCAGGATCTGGAAGGCAGAGTGTCCCTCGTTGATGTGCCACACCGTCGGGCGGATACCAAGCGCCCGCAATGCGCGCACGCCACCGATACCCAGCACGATTTCCTGCTGGATACGTGTCGTCTTGTCACCGCCGTATAACTGGTGGGTAATGATGCGATCGTGATCCTGGTTTTCCTCGAGGTCGCTGTCCAGCAGGTACAGGTTGATATGCCCGGCCTTGGCGCACCACACATGCAGGAAGACCTTGCGACCGGGAAAATCGATCTCGATGACCAGTGGATTGCCATCGTCATCCACTGCCTGGGTGACGGGCAGGTCATGGAAGTCAGAGGGAGAATAGTGTGAAATCTGGTTGCCGTGTTCATCGATGGTCTGGTTGAAGTAACCCTGCCGATAAAGGATGCCAACAGCGACGAACGGGATGCACAGGTCACTGGCGGCCTTGCAGTGGTCTCCCGCCAGGATACCCAGGCCACCCGAGTAAATGGGCAGGCTTTCATGAAAGCCGAACTCGGCACAGAAGTAGGCGATCAGGTCGTCATCGGGGTTGATATGCTCGCCGATAACGGGAGGCATTTCCTGCTGGTGGTAGGTTTCATAGGCTGCAAGCACCCGCTGAAAATCTTCCATGAAGACACGGTCATTGACCGCCGCCTCGAGTCGTTCCTGCGAAATGCGCCGCAGAAAGGTCTTCGGATTGTGGCCGGAACTGCCCCAGAGGTCCTGGTCCAGCCGGGTAAACAGCCGCCGCACCTGCCGGTCCCAGCTGTAAAACAGGTCACTTGCCAGGTCTTCAAGTTGTTTCAGTTCGGCCGGAATCCGGGGTTGTACTTCAAGGGAGAAACGCGTGCCTGACATTGGGTGATCCTATGCTTGGATTAAGATTGAGTAATCAAGAACCGGTAGCTTTGCATACCGCCGAAAATATGGTGCCGAGGGCGAGAATCGAACTCGCACGGTATTGCTACCGGTGGATTTTGAGTCCACTGCGTCTACCAGTTCCGCCACCCCGGCAAGCTCGAACCACAAGCCTGCGAAAGGCAGCTAGTATAAAGATTCCCGGCACATGGGCAAGCGTCTGGGGCTGTTCGGCCTATGCTACTATCCCGCGCCATGCTACGCAGCGATTTTCACTACCAGCTCCCCGATTCACACATCGCGCGCCGCCCCAGTGCGGTGCGCAGTGCGAGCCGCTTGTTGTGCCTGAATCCGCAGACGAATGAACGCCGCGACTGTGATTTCAGCCGATTCCCGGAATTGCTCAATCACGGCGACCTGCTGGTGTTTAACGATACCCGGGTGATACCTGCACGCTTGTGGGGCAGCAAGGAATCCGGCGGCCGGGTCGAGGTACTGATAGAGCGCATTACCGGTGATCATGAGGCACTGGCCCATGTGCGCGCCAGCAAGGCGCCGAAGGCCGGCAGCCGCCTGCTACTGGATAATGCCGTGGATGTCCGGGTCACCGGGCGTGATCATGACCTGTTCAAACTGGTGTTTACCGGCCAACAGACGCTACTCGAGGTGCTGGAGGCGCATGGACACGTGCCATTGCCACCTTATATTGATCGACCCGACGAAGCGCTTGACCACGACCGCTACCAGACCGTCTACGCAAAGAATCCCGGCGCGGTCGCGGCACCCACCGCCGGCCTGCACTTTGATGAGGCAACGCTGGCCGCCCTGGAACAGCGCGGCGTGGAACAGGCCTTTGTGACCCTGCATGTGGGTGCGGGCACCTTCCAGCCGGTGCGCGCCGACGCCCTCGAAGACCACGTGATGCACTACGAGACCTACGAGGTCAGCGCCACCACCTGCGACAGGATTGTCGAGACCCGGGAGCGGGGCGGGCGTGTCGTTGCAGTCGGCACCACCGTGGTGCGCACCCTGGAGGCGGCCATGGAAAACGGCGCACCGCGCCCGGGCCGGGGCGAGACCAACCTGTTTATCACCCCGGGGTATCAGTTCCAGTGTATCGATGCCTTGCTGACCAACTTTCACTTGCCGGAATCCACCTTGCTGATGCTGGTGTGCGCCTTTGCCGGCCATGACCGCGTCATGCAGGCCTACCGGCATGCCATTGCCGGGAATTACCGTTTCTACAGCTACGGTGATGCCATGTTTATCGAATCCCGCCAGGCTGCCTGAATCGCCGGATTATGAAGTTCAAGCGCACACACACGGATGGCCGGGCGCGCCGCGGCGAAGTGGTCTTTGCGCGGGGTCGTATCGATACCCCGGCGTTCATGCCCGTTGGCACCTACGGCACGGTCAAGGCAATGACACCGGAGGAGGTCAGCGACACCGGGGCACAGGTCATCCTCGGCAACACCTTTCACCTGATGCTGCGCCCGGGCACGGACATCATCAACCAGCATGGCAGCCTGCATGATTTCATGAACTGGCACGGTCCGATCCTGACCGATTCCGGCGGTTTCCAGGTCTTCAGCCTGGGCGCGCTGCGCAAGATTACCGAGCAGGGCGTGACATTCAGCTCCCCGGTGAACGGTGACAAGGTGTTTCTCGGACCGGAAGAATCCATGCAGGTGCAGCGTGCACTGGGATCCGACATTGTCATGATCTTTGATGAATGTACCCCCTACCCGGCGACCGAGGACGCGGCACGCGAGTCGATGCAGCTGTCGTTGCGCTGGGCACGGCGCAGCCGTGAGGCGCACGGCGACAACCCGGCGGCACTGTTCGGCATCGTGCAGGGGGGCATGTACCCGGCGCTGCGCCAGGCCTCACTCGACGGGCTGCAGGACATCGGATTCGACGGCTACGCCCTGGGCGGGCTGTCCGTGGGGGAAACCCGCGCCGAACGGGAAATGATCCTGCAGCAGACCGTCGCCTCCATGCCCGACGGGGCACCCCGGTACCTGATGGGCGTCGGCACGCCGGAAGACATTGTCGAGGCCGTGTATGCCGGTATCGACATGTTTGACTGCGTGTTGCCGACCCGCAACGCTCGCAACGGCCACCTGTACGTATCCGACGGTATCGTCAAGCTGCGCAACAGTGCCAACAAGACCGACAGCGGGCCGCTGGACCCGGCCTGCAGCTGTTATACCTGTCAAAATTACAGCCGGGCCTACCTGCATCACCTCGACAAGTGCAACGAGATTCTCGGTGCGCGCCTCAACACCCTGCATAACCTGACGTATTACCAACAGCTGATGGCCGGGCTGCGCCGCGCCATCGAACAATCCTCGCTGGAGAGCTTTCGCACGGATTTTTACCGCCAGCGCGGTCAAATGGCGCCAGCTGTGCCATAATACCGCGCTTTTATCGGGGCCCATTCGACATGGCAGGCCCCGCGCGGCAAACCGGCCGTCACCGTGCACGGCATAAAAAGTGAGGACAAACCATGAATTTCTTTATCTCGGATGCGCTCGCAGCAGACTCGGCATCACAGGCAGACCCGATCACCAGCCTGCTGCCACTGGTGTTCATCTTTATCGTGTTTTACTTTTTGCTGATTCGTCCGCAAAGCAAGAAGGCCAAGGAGCACAAGCAGATGGTCGGGGCGCTTGCCAAGGGTGACGAGGTCGTGACCAATGGCGGCCTGCTGGGAAAACTGACGAAAGTGGGCGACAGTTTCGTGGATGTTGAACTCACGGAGGGTGTTACGGTCAAGCTGCAGCGCAATGCCATTGCCAACGTGATGCCAAAGGGAACAATCAAGGGACTCTAAGGGCCCCGAAGGAAACAAGTTAAATGATGAATCAGTACCCGATATGGAAGTACCTGTTACTGGTGGTCGTGCTGGTGGTCGGTGCCATCTATGCCCTGCCAAATGTCTACGGTGAGGATCCTGCGCTGCAAATCTCCGCTGGCCGCAATGCCAGCATTGATGAGGCAGTCAGGGACCGGCTGGTCAGCACACTGGATACTGCAGGCATTACCGTCAAGCAGGCCGAGGTCAAGCCCGGTCAGTTGCTGATTCGCTTTAACGACACGGAGACACAGCTCAAGGCGGTTGACTACGTCAAGTCCGAACTGGGTACCAACTACGTCGTTGCCCTGAACCTGGCACCGGCCACGCCCGACTGGCTCAACTCGCTGAACGCGCTGCCCATGTACCTTGGCCTGGACCTGCGCGGTGGCGTGCACTTCCTCATGGAAGTGGATATGGAGGCGGCGGCAGAACGCGCCCTGGAACGCTATGGCAATGACGTCAGGTCATTGCTGCGCGAGGCCCGGATTCGCTATGCCATGATCCGCGCCGAGGCGCAGGGCGTGCGCGTCATTTTCCGCAGTAACGAGGACCGCGAGCAGTCGCGCGAACTGATTCGCAAGGAACTGCCAACGCTGAAACTGGAAGACATTGATACCGACGACAAGCCCGGCCTGCTGGCCACCATGGACGAGCAGGAACTGCGCGACATCGAGACCTTTGCCCTGCAGCAGAATATCCTGACCCTGCGCAACCGCGTCAATGAACTGGGTGTGGCGGAACCTGTGATTGTGCAGCAGGGTGCAAACCGCATCGTCGTGCAACTACCCGGTGTGCAGGACACCGCCGAGGCAAAACGCATCCTTGGCGCCACCGCCACCCTGGAATACCGCGCCGTTGACACCGAACACGATGTACAGGCAGCCGTCGCCGGGACAGTGCCGGCCGGCTCGCGGATTTACAAGGACCGGGACGGCAACCCGGTGTTGCTGAAGAAGGCCGTTATCGTTACCGGTGACCAGATTGTGAACGCCAGTTCCGGGCTCGATCAGCAGACCGGCGGCCCGCAGGTATCCGTCATGCTGGATGCCAAGGGTGCGCGCAGCATGCTGAACTTCACCAAGAAGAGCGTCGGCAAGCCCATGGCAGTGGTGTTTATCGAGAACAAGAGTGAAACACGCATTGTTGACGGTGAGCCGGTCAAGACCAGCAAGAAGATCGAGGAGGTCATCAGCGTTGCCACCATCCGTGACGTCTTCAGCAAGCGCTTCCAGACCACCGGTCTCGACAGTACGCAGGAAGCGCACGAACTCGCCTTGTTGCTCCGCTCGGGCGCGCTCGCTGCCCCCATCAACATTGTCGAGGAACGCACCATCGGCCCGAGCCTCGGCAAGGATAATATCGAGCAGGGTTTCAACTCGGTCATTATCGGCTTTATCGCCGTGCTGGTCTTCATGGCACTGTATTACAAGACATTCGGTCTGGTGGCTGACCTCGCGCTGGCACTGAACCTGGTGCTGATTATCGCGGTCCTGTCCATGCTGCAGGCGACCCTGACCATGCCCGGCATCGCCGGTATCGTGCTCACCGTGGGTATGGCGGTCGATGCGAACGTGCTCATCTTCGAGCGTATCCGTGAGGAGTTACGCAACGGCAACAGCCCGCAGGCGAGCATTCATTCCGGTTATGAAAAGGCGTTCTCGACCATCGCGGATGCCAACATCACGACCCTGATCGCGGCCGTGGTACTGCTGAGTTACGGCACCGGCGCCATCAAGGGATTCGCCGTGACACTGGCCATCGGTATTGTCACATCCATGTTCACCGCCATTCTGGGTACGCGCGCGGTCATCAACCTCATTTACGGCGGCCGTCGTGTCTCACGGCTGTCTATTTAAAGTCTGAAGGATCAACAAGCATGCAACTCTTAAAAGGCAAACTGGCAATCGACTTCATGAGCAAGCGGCGCATTGCCATGGTGTTTTCGGCGATACTGCTGGCAATCGCGCTGTTCGCGCTGATTACGCGGGGCCTGAACTTCGGTATCGACTTTACCGGCGGCACCCTCATCGAGGTCGGTTACCCGCAGGCGGTCGAACTGGAACCCATTCGCAACGTGCTGGCAACCAGCGGGTTTGACGGGGCACAGGTACAGCATTTCGGCACATCACGTGATGTACTGGTGCGCATAGCACCACAGGCCGAAAAAGAGAGCGCGCAGCTTAGCGAGGAGGCACTGGCAGGATTACGCCAGCAAAACGCCGGCGTCGAGATGCGCCGCATAGAATTTGTCGGACCCCAGGTGGGTGAAGAACTCACCGAGCAGGGCGCACTGGCCATGATTTATGCGCTGGTCGGCATCCTCATCTACATCATGGTGCGTTTCCAGTGGCGCTTTGCACCGGGTGCCGTGATTGCGCTGGTACACGATGTGCTGATCGTGCTGGGTTTCTTTGCAGTGTTTCAGTTCGACTTTAACCTGACCGTGCTGGCAGCGCTGCTTGCCGTGATCGGTTACTCGCTCAACGATACCATCGTGGTGTTTGACCGTATTCGCGAGAACTTCCGCAAGATGCGCAAGGGCACACCCGTCGATATCGTCAACACCTCGCTGAACCAGACGATCTCACGTACCTTGATGACGTCCATCACGACCTTGCTGGTGTTGATTTCGCTGTTTGTGTTTGGCGGTGAAGTGATCCACGCCTTCTCGCTGGCCTTGATACTCGGCGTCGTCGTGGGTACCTATTCATCGATCTATGTGGCCAGTACCGCCACCCTGGCACTGGGTGTGACCAAGGCCGACCTGATGCAGACCAAGGTGGAAAGCAAGGAAGGTGACGGCAGTATGGTCTAGCCTGCCGCCGGGGCTGTTACTTTTTCGGGAAGGGTATAACGGTCGCCGAGGGCTGTGCGCAGTTATCGGCTTCTTCAACAGCGAGGATGTCCATCTTCGCGGTTTCACTGCCGCGGCAGGTTTCGTGGGTAAATCCGAGCATTCCATGCATGACATCACGCATGATCATTTCCAGTGCGTCACCGTTAATTCTCTTGTTTCTCAATGTTAGTCACCCTGTTATGTGGATCACGATGCGTGATTTATGCATCGGCGCAGGGTAGGCAAACTTAAACCTGTATGGCCTGAAAATTTCGTTCGAAAATATCCAATATATAATATTTAATACAATTAGTTACTGAACACTCCTCATTCTTATTCAAGCCTCATCAGGAGAGTGATTCTGTGACGTGGGGCCGTATGGTCTTGAGTATGTCCGCGAACACCTTGGGGTTACCCGAGACCAGGTTGCCGTTTTCAAGATAGTCGTGCCCACCGCTGAAGTCGCTGGACAGGCCTCCGGCCTCCTGGATGAGCAGCACACCGGCCGCCATGTCCCAGATATTCAGGCCTATCTCCCAGAAACCGTCAAGGCGACCGGCCGCGACATACGCCAGGTCCAGCGCGGCAGAACCCGGGCGCCGGATGCCGGCGGTACGCGGGAACAGGGCGCGGAACATATCCAGGTAGGCATCCAGGTGGTGCTGCGCCTTGAACGGAAACCCGGTACCCAGCAGCGCACCTTCCAGCGAGATACGTTTGGTCACGCGGATACGCCGGTCGTTCAGCATGGCACCGGCACCGCGGGTCGCCGTAAACAGCTCCTGGCGCATCGGGTCATAAACGACAGCCTGTTCAAGGCGTCCCTTGTGGCGCAGCGCAATCGACACCGCAAACTGCGGAAAGCCATGCAGGAAATTGGTCGTGCCGTCCAGCGGGTCGATGATCCACTGGTAATCGTCACCATCTGTCAGCCCGCTTTCCTCGGCAAGAATGCCATGACCCGGATAGGCCCTGCGCAGGATGCTGATGATTTCCTTCTCGGCCTGCTGGTCGACCTCGGTGACAAAATCATTGCGGTCCTTGGTATGAACCGCGAGGCTGTCCAGTCGGTCGAGATTGCGAATGATGACGTTACCGGCACTGCGGGCCGCGCGTACGGCAATATTGAGCGTGGGATGCATGACGTGCCTTCCTGGATGTTGTCGCGACTGAACGGGGGGCGAAGGATACCGAGGCCCGAGGCGCGCGGTAAAGGGGAATTCGTTCGATTTATCGGGATTCTACTGGCTGGTGGGCTGACCGATGACCTGCCCGAGGCGAACGGCTGCCCCCGTTTGCAGAGCATCCGACCGCTTCATGCGATTTTCCGCAAACAGCAGGATCACGGTGGATCCCATGTTGAAGCGTCCCATTTCGTCACCGCGATCGAGGGCAACCGACGGCGTGGCGGATTGCCCAAACAGGGTCTGTTCCAGCTTCATCCCCATGCGCGGATTGACGACGCCACCCCATACCGTTTCCATGCAGGACACGAAGATCGCGCCGACCATGATCAGTGCCATCGGCCCCAGCGGGGTCTCGAACAGGCACACCAGCCGCTCATTGCGGGTGAACAACCCTGGAATGGCACGCACCGTGTGCGGTGCCACACTGAACAGGCGGCCGGGAATGTACGTGGTCTCGAGCAGACGACCGGGGCAGGGCATGTGAATCCGATGGTAATCGCGCGGTGACAGGTACAGCGTCGCAAAGTCACCATTGGCAAACTGCGCGACCTGCTCCGCATTACCACCAAGCAGTGCCTCGAGGGTGTAATCGCGCCCCTTGGCCTGAATGAGGCGGTCAGCGCTGATATGGCCGGCCTGGCTGACGCGACCATCCACCGGACTGATAATCTCGTCAGCGCCCTCGGGCAGCGGCCGCGCCGAGGGTTTCAGTGGCCGGGTAAAGAAGTCATTGAAGCTGCTATAGCTACCGGCACCAGGCGCCACGGCATCATCCATGTCGACATTGAAGAGGCGGATAAAGCCATTGATCAGGGCATTCTTGAACCACGCGACACGCCAGCGGGTAACCACGCGCACCACCCTGGAAAGCAACTGGTGGGGCAGCAGTACAAGTGGCCAGGACTTCAGACGATCCAGAAAACTCGCCGGGTAATCAGACATGTGAATACGCCAATCGAAAAGCTGCGTTAATGATGGTGGTGCGCATGATCGTGACCAGCATCATCACCCGTCTTGCGTACGACAGTGGCCTGTACGCTGATGGCCGCACCACTGGCCGTGTGAACAACCAGTGTTGCAGTATCGCCCTCGCGCAGCGGGCGCTGCGGGTCAAACAGCATGACATGCAGACCGCCCGGTTCGAGACTGACGCTGCCGCCGGCAGCGACATCCAGTCCGGATACCGGCAACATCTTTGCAACACCGTCCTCGACAACCGTGCGGTGAATCTCTGCGGACCTGAAGTCCGGACTGTCCATGCCGGTAATCTGCTGATCAGTCTCGCTGGCATTGTTGATGGTCATGTAGGCAGCCAGCACCGAGGTGGCGGGCGGTGCCTCGCGTATCCAGGCCGCGTCGATAGCAATTGGTGATTCAGCCTGGACCGCCTGCAGCATGCACAGGCAAGCCAGCAGCAGTGTCGTTAGCAAACCTGTCTTGATCGTATTCATTGGTAGTCCTGCAGCATCTTGCGAAAATCGCCGGCAAGCCTGTCGGCAGAGAGCGGAGGTGTGAACACCGCGTGGTAGCGCCCATCGGGATCGAACAGGAACACGCCGGCTGTATGATCAATCAGGTATCCTGCAGCGCCATCCTCGGGTTCGACGCGATTGTAGAGGATACCGAGTTGTCTGGTCAGCTGCGTCAGCCCTGCATCGCTGCCCGTGACACCCAGGAAATCACCGTTGAAGTAGGTCACGTACTCGGCCAGCCGCTCGGGTGTATCGCGCTCGGGATCCACGGTGACCATGACAAAGCGAACATCCGCATCGACATCCTGCAGGCGTTGCGCCACACCGTTGAGTACCGACAGCGTGGTCGGGCAGACATCCGGGCAATAGGTGTAACCAAAAAACACGAACGACCAGTGCTGCTGCAGCGCGTCCTGGTCAAACGCTGCCGAGTGATGATCAATCAGCTCAAACGGTTGAATATCCCTGGCCACGGGAAAGCGCGTGGCTGACAGGTCATGCCGGGGCGCCCGGTCTTTCAGTACCGCCTGTGCAGCCCAGAACCCGGCCGTGACGGCCAGTGTGGCTATAATCACGCCGATCAGGATCTGCGCGGGCTTCATGGAGGATCGCGAGGAATTCATGGTCGGGGATTATTCCATAGACCCTGACGCGATACACTACTCCGGAATTGATAAGGGCAAACCGCCATGGCCGAGCAACTGGACACACCACGCGCGCTGATACAGTGGGGCGCAGAGCGCTTTGAACGCGCCGGGCTGGTCTATGCCCATGGCACCGACAATGCACTCGACGAGGCCGCTTACCTGGTCATGCGTACCCTGCAGATCGATTATGACCAGCCGGACAGCGTGCTCGATACGATCATCAGCGACGCCGACAGCAGGCGCGTCAGGGGCCTTCTCGAGCAGCGTCTGAGCAGCCGCAAACCAGCCGCCTACCTGTTACAGGAGGCATGGTTTGCCGGTCTGCCGTTTTACGTCGACGAACGTGTGCTGGTGCCACGCTCGCCGATCGCCGAGTTGATCGAGTCGCGCTTCGCCCCCTGGATACAACCCGACCAGGTGCACCGCATGCTCGACATGTGTACCGGCGGCGGTTGTATCGGTATTGCCTGTGCGTTTGCGTTTCCCGATGCCCTGGTCGACCTGAGTGACATCTCCACGGACGCGCTTGCCGTCGCGACAGAAAACATCGGGCGGCACGGGCTGGCAGAACGTGTCAGCGCAATCGAGTCAGACGTGTTTGACGCATTGCAGGGCAGGACCTATGACATTATCGTGGTCAACCCGCCGTATGTGCCCAGCGAGGAGCAGCAGACCCTGGCCCCTGAATTCGGGCATGAGCCATCGCTCGGGCTGTTTGCCGGCACGGAGGGACTGGATATTGTCATCGAGATACTGTGTCATGCCGCTGACTTCCTGAGTCCACAGGGCATCCTGGTCGTCGAGGTTGGCCATACGCAGGACTTGCTGGCAGAGCGGTTCCCCGGGGTGCCGTTCATGTGGTTTGATTTCGAATATGGCGGGACCGGGGTGTTCATGCTGGATGCCAGACAACTGCGCCAGTACCGGTCGGAATTCGAACAGGCAGCTGAAGGGCTGTCACAACGAACACAACAGAAGTGAGGTAAACCATGGGTGGACGAGCCACAAGTGCTGAAGAATATGCCGGTCTGGTAGACCAGGTCATTGGCGAATTGCAGGATATGCTGGATGCCACAAGCTTTGATTACGAGGATGTTGAAAGCAGCACCGACTACATCGAGGTATTGCTCAAGGAGGTCCGCGAGATGCGCGCGACCATGGCGGATGGCAGTTACCAGTTCGGTCGCTATGACTTACCGTTCATGCGCATCGTGAAGACACGCAATGATGATGATCTACCGTTTATAAGGCTGTTTTACGATATCAACCGGACCCACCGCGAGGGCCTGGATACCGGGGGTTAATCGTCTGCCCCGTTTAATATTGCTTCAGGACTTCGGTTTGTAGATCAGTCCGGGGCGAATCAGCAGTTCATCCTTGCTGAGCTGATCCAGTGGAAATTCTCCATCCACGCTTTCCGCGATGCGGTCAAAGATGTAGGTTCCGCTGCGTGACTCGATTGTCTGGTAGATGGGTTGACCGAGATAGTTGCCGACCAGTGATGCCCGCTGTGCCTGAGATTGTGCCACGATAGTCTCCCTAGATGACGTGATTGACAGATACACAAGGCATATCGGAACAGCCTACTGGTTCTTTAATTTGGGGGCGACGCTACGCCTTCGAGTCGTTACAATAAGCCGATGTCAGGAAACAGCTTCGGAAAATTATTCACTGTAACCGGTTTTGGCGAGAGCCACGGACTTGCTCTGGGCTGCATCGTCGATGGCTGCCCACCCGGCCTGGAACTGTCCGAGGCAGACCTGCAGGGCGAACTGGACCGTCGCAAGCCTGGCAAGTCACGGCACACCACACAACGCCGTGAAGCCGACGAGGTACAGATCCTCTCGGGCGTCTTTGAAGGCCAGACTACCGGTTCACCGATCGGCCTGATCATCCACAACACCGATCAGCGTTCCAAGGACTATTCCAAGATCAAGGACCGGTTTCGCCCCGGCCATGCGGACTACACCTACCAGCAAAAGTACGGCCTGCGTGACTATCGCGGCGGGGGGCGCTCCTCTGCACGCGAGACAGCCATGCGGGTTGCCGCGGGCGCCATCGCCCGAAAATACCTGCAAGTGCGTTACGGTGTCGGAATTCGCGGTTACCTGGCGCAGCTCGGCCCCATCGAGCTGGAACTCAAGGACTGGTCCAGCATCGATCAGAATCCGTTCTTCTCACCGGACCCGTCGCGCGTTCCCGAGCTGGAGGCCTACATGGATGCGCTGCGCAAGGAAGGCGATTCCGTGGGCGCACGCATCAACGTCGTTGCCAGCGGCCTGCCTCCGGGGCTCGGTGAACCGATCTTCGACCGGCTGGATGCCGACATCGCCCATGCCATGATGAGCATCAATGCCGTCAAGGGTGTCGAGATCGGTGACGGCTTTGCCAGTGTTAACCAGAAGGGCACCGAACACCGCGACGAGATCACCCCCGACGGTTTCCTCAGTAACCACGCCGGCGGCACCCTCGGCGGGATCTCCAGCGGTCAGGACATCGTGACCAGCATTGCACTGAAACCTACCTCCAGTATTCGCATACCGGGACGCACGGTGGATATCGATGGCAACCCGGTAGAGGTCGTGACCACCGGTCGACATGATCCCTGTGTCGGAATCCGTGCCACACCCATCGCGGAGGCCATGCTGGCGATCGTGTTGATGGACCACGTGCTGCGTCAGCGCGCACAAAATATGGATGTCACTTGCACGACACCGGTCATCCCGGCAGCCCCGGCCGACTGACTGCACAGCACCCCGCTGCACCGTACTGGCACAGTGACATGATTTACTGGCGGCTGTCCGGTTTCTACCTGTTTTATTTTGCCTCGCTCGGCGCACTGCTGCCTTACTGGGGCCTCTACCTGGAGTCGCTCGATTACAGCGTGACCGAGATCGGTCAACTGGTTGCCATTCTCTTGGCCACCAAGATCGTTGCACCGAACATCTGGGGCTGGATCGCCGATCACACCGGTAACCGCATGCTGATCATTCGCATCGGCTCCCTGCTGGCTGCCATTACCTTTGCGGGTGTGTTTATCAGCGACGGCTTCTGGTCGCTGGCACTGGTGATGACGGTATTCAGTTTTTTCTGGAATGCCTCGCTCCCGCAGTTTGAGGCCACCACCATGAACCACCTCGGTGATGACCTGCACCGCTACAGCGGTATTCGCCTGTGGGGGTCCATTGGTTTCATCCTGGCCGTCAGTGGCCTGGGCACGGTCCTGGGCATCACCGGCACGGGGATACTGCCCGCGGTGTTGATGGGGCTGTTCGTGCTGATCTGGTTGAGCAGCCTGGCCGTACCTGAATCGGCTGCCGGCCACCTGCCGCTGGTCCAGGAACCACTGCGCCAGGTGCTGGGCCGACGGGTCGTGGTATCACTGCTGCTGGTGTGTTTCCTGGTACAGGCCAGCCACGGTCCGTACTACGCCTTTTTCAGTATCTACATGGAACGCTTTGGCTACTCGACCATGCTCATCGGCCAGCTGTGGGCACTGGGCGTGTTTGCAGAGATCATCATCTTCCTGCTGGTTCCGATGCTGTTGCCGCGCTTCGGGGCACGCACACTGCTGCTGGCCGCGATCGTGCTAACCACACTGCGCTGGCTGCTGACGGCATTGTTTCCCGACAGGCTGGGCGTGATGATCTTCAGCCAGACGCTGCACGCGGCCAGCTTCGGCCTCTACCATGCCGTGATGATTGCGCTGATCCACAGCCTGTTTGTCGGCGCTCACCAGGGTCGCGGGCAGGCCCTCTACAGCAGCATCAGTTTCGGTGCCGGCGGTGCAGTCGGGGCGTTGCTCAGCGGTTACCTGTGGACGGACATGGGACCCCGGGCCATGTTCCTGGTCGCTGCCGTTACCAGTCTCGCCGCACTGCTGGTGGTGCACTTCGGGATGCGCAATATCCCCGAGACTTAAATGGAATGGATGGCTTCATTAGCCGGTTACGATATACTGCGGCGTTTTACAGACAGAACAGGCAGTACGGTGACCATCCATGTCCGGCAAGACACTCTACGACAAACTCTGGGAATCCCATCTCGTTCGTCAGGACGATGACGGCACGGCGCTGATTTATATCGACCGCCACCTGGTGCACGAGGTGACCTCACCACAGGCCTTTGAAGGACTGCGCATGGCCGGGCGCAAGCCCTGGCGCACGGACTCGATCCTTGCCGTGCCGGACCACAATGTCCCGACCACCGACCGCTCGGCGGGCATCGCCGACCCGATCTCCAGGCTGCAGGTGGAAACGCTGGACCAGAACTGTGCCGACCTGGGCATCACGGAATTCCTGATGAACGACCCGCGCCAGGGTATCGTCCACGTCATCGGTCCGGAGCAGGGCGCGACCCTGCCGGGCATGACCGTGGTGTGTGGCGACTCGCACACGTCGACCCATGGCGCGTTCGGTGCGCTCGCGTTCGGCATCGGCACCTCGGATGTCGAACACGTGCTGGCGACGCAGTGCCTGATTCTGAAGAAGTCGAAGAACCTTGAAATCCGTGTCGAGGGCGAACTGGCAGCAGGCGTGTCCGCCAAGGATGTCGTGCTCGCCATCATCGGCAGGATCGGGACGGCCGGTGGAACCGGTTGTGCCATTGAATTTACCGGCAGTGCCATACAGCAGCTGTCGATGGAGGGTCGTATGACCGTCTGCAACATGGCCATCGAGGCCGGTGCGCGCGCCGGCATGGTCGCCGTTGACGACACCACCATCGAGTACCTGCGTGACCGTCCCTATGCACCCGCGAGCGAACACCGGGAGCAGGCCGTTGCCAGCTGGCGTGACCTGCACAGTGACAGCGATGCCGTGTTTGACGAGACCGTGATCCTGAATGCCGCGGCGATTCAGCCGCAGGTAACCTGGGGCACCTCACCGGAGATGGTGACCTCCATTGATGGCGTGGTACCGAACCCGAATGACGAAACCGACAGCGTGAGACGAGAGGGCATGCGCAACGCGCTTGCCTACATGGGCCTGGAGCCCGGCACGCCCATCTCCGACATACGTCCGGACCATGTATTCATCGGCTCCTGCACCAATGCCCGCATCGAGGACCTGCGTGCGGCCGCGGCGGCCATTCGCGGTCGCAAGGTCGACCCGGGCATCAAGCAGGCGCTGGTCGTACCCGGTTCCGGCCTGGTCAAGCGCCAGGCGGAAGCCGAGGGGCTTGATCGTGTATTTACCGAGGCCGGCTTTGAATGGCGCGAGCCAGGCTGCTCCATGTGCCTGGCCATGAATGCCGATCGCCTTGCACCGGGAGACCGCTGTGCCTCGACCTCCAACCGGAATTTCGAGGGCCGCCAGGGGCAGGGCGGTCGTACACACCTGGTCAGCCCGGCGATGGCTGCCGCGGCTGCCGTTCATGGTCACTTCGCGGATGTTCGCCAGGAGCAGGACTGAATCATGGAGAAATTTGCCAAACATCATGGCATCGTCGTACCACTCGACCGGCACAATGTCGACACGGATGCGATCATTCCCAAGCAGTTTCTGAAGTCAATCAAGCGCACTGGCTTCGGACAACACCTGTTTGACGAATGGCGTTATCACGACCACGGTGAACCCGGCATGGACCCGGCCACACGCAGGAAAAACCCGGATTTCGTACTGAATCACCCGCGCTATGAAGGCGCGAGCATTTTGCTGGGCCGTCACAACTTCGGCTGTGGCTCATCGCGCGAGCACGCCGTGTGGGCGCTGACGGATCACGGCATACGCGTGGTAATCGCACCCAGCTTTGCCGAAATCTTTTTCCATAATTGCCACAAGAACGGCCTGCTGCCGATTGTGCTGGATGAAGAGATCGTCGAGCGTCTCTTTAACGAGGTCATGGAAAACCATGGCTATCGCCTGCTGGTAGATCTGCCGTCCCAGAAAATCATCCTGCCGAATGACGAGGAGATCGAATTCGAGATCGACCCGTTTCGCAAGCACTGTCACATTCACGGGCTGGATGATATCGGCCTCACACTGGAGCATGCCGCAGAGATCAGTGCCTTTGAAGAAAAACACCGGCAGGCTGCGCCGTGGCTGTATGATACCCCGCACCAATAAACACTGATTTGTAACCATGAGCCATAAAGTAGCCATCCTCCCGGGTGACGGAATCGGCCCGGAAATCATTGCCGAAGCGGTTCGTGTACTGGATATTCTGTCAGCCGAGTACGGCCTTGCTGTCGAGATCGAGCAGGCCGACGTTGGTGGTACGGCCTATGATGCCCAGGGGCAGCCGTTGCCGGACTCGACACTGCAGGTCGCACGCGAGGCGGATGCCGTCCTGCTGGGATCGGTCGGCGGCCCGCAATGGGAATCACTTGACCGGCCGCTGCGTCCCGAACAGGGGCTGCTGGGGCTGCGCGCAGAACTGTCGCTGTTTTCAAACCTGCGCCCGGCGATCCTGTACCCGCAACTGGTGGATGCCTCGACCCTGAAGCCCGAGGTGGTCAGCGGGCTGGATATCATGATCGTGCGCGAACTGACGGGCGGCATCTATTTCGGCCAGCCCCGCGGCGTGCGCACCCTCGACAACGGTGAGCAGCAGGGTTTCAATACCCTGGTATATGCCGAGTCGGAGATCGAACGCATCGGTCGCTCCGCCTTTGAGATCGCACGCAAGCGCGATGGACGCCTGTGTTCTGTCGACAAGGCCAACGTACTGGAAGTATCCGAACTTTGGCGCCAGGTTATCACCCGGCTTGCTGAAGAATACAGCGACGTCGAGCTGAGTCACATGTACGTCGACAATGCTGCCATGCAACTGGTGCGCGAGCCCAAACAGTTTGATGTCATGGTCACCGGAAACATGTTCGGTGACATCCTCTCGGATGCCGCTGCCATGCTGACCGGGTCTATCGGCATGTTACCGTCGGCATCACTCGACCGGGACGGCAAGGGCATGTACGAACCGATCCACGGGTCGGCGCCTGATATTGCAGGCCAGGGTGTTGCCAATCCACTGGCAACCGTATTGTCCGTGTCCATGATGCTGCGTTACAGTCTCGACGAGGCCGCACTTGCAGACCGCGTCGACGCCGCGGTGGGCAGTGTGCTCGACAGTGGACTGCGAACGGCCGATATTGCCTCGGCAAACACGCAAACGGTCGGCACCCGCGAAATGGGTGATGCAGTCGTCGCTGCCCTGCAGCCCGAATGAAAATATTTCCTTGTCTATATAAACGGTATTGAATCCAGATGTCCGCTAAATTTGATGTTGCTGTTGTTGGTGCCACCGGCGCTGTCGGTGAGACCATGCTGGAAATTCTCGCTGAGCGTAATTTTCCCGTGAATAATGTCTACCCGCTGGCCAGTGCCCGCTCGGCCGGCAAGAAGATCCCGTTTGGTGATACCTATCTCACCGTCGAGGACCTCAGCACCTTTGATTTCTCGAAGGCGCAGATCGGGCTGTTTTCTGCAGGCGCCAGCATCTCCGACAAGTACGCCCCGCTTGCGGCGGCGGCCGGTTGCGTTGTGATTGATAACACATCCCGGTTTCGCTACGAGGACGAGATACCGCTGGTGGTGCCCGAGGTCAACCCGGATGCCATAGCGGATTACACCCGTCACAACATCATCGCCAATCCGAACTGCTCGACCATCCAGATGCTGGTCGCGCTCAAGCCGCTGCACGATGCTGCCGGCATCGAGCGAATCAACGTCGCGACCTACCAGGCTGTCTCCGGCACCGGCAAGGAGGCGATCGAGGAACTGGCCGGGCAGACCGCTGAATTGCTCAATGGCCGCTCCGCCAAGGCGAAGGTCTATCCCAAGCAGATCGCCTTTAACGTGTTGCCGCAGATCGACGTCTTCATGGACAACGGCTACACCAAGGAAGAGATGAAGATGGTCTGGGAGACACGCAAGATCATGGGTGATGAATCCATCCAGGTGAACCCGACTGCCGTGCGCGTACCGGTGTTCTACGGTCATTCCGAGGCCGTGCACATCGAAACACGCAAGAAACTCGATGTCGAAACCGCCACAGAGCTGTTGAAAAAGGCTGACGGTGTTGTTGTCCTGGATGAGCGTGTAGACGGTGGTTACCCGACCGCGGTGTCCGAAGGTGCGACGCATGACCCGGTTTATGTCGGACGAATCAGGGAAGATATATCCCATCCGCAGGGGTTAGATCTGTGGGTTGTCGCCGATAACGTGCGCAAGGGTGCCGCCCTCAACAGTGTTCAGATCGCCGAAATATTGGTCGAAAAGTATTTCTGAGCTATAGTCTGCCATCACGGCAGCACGGGCGTTTTTAACGGTTCTGTAAAACTGCTGTTTTTCACGGGAATTCAATGGCTAAGCCAACCAAAGGTGATCTAGGTATGCACAGACTCTCAGTGGCTGCCGCAGCCCTGTTGTTACTGACCACATCCGCCTGTCTTCATGCACTCGGTCTCGGCGAGATCGACATGCAATCGACACTCAACCAGCCCATGAACGCCGCCATCGAGCTGACCTCATCGGCAAACTCCGACCTGTCAACGGTTTCGGTAACCCTGGCATCGCAGGCCGCACACCAGCGTATTGGCCTGTCGAGATCACGGATTCTGAACGATTTTGATTTCACGATTGAAGAAGATACCCGCGGTAACGCCATCATCAGGGTCTCCAGCCGCAACGTCGTGCAGGAACCGTTTCTCGAGTTTCTGCTGGAACTCTCCTGGCCCAATGGTCGCCTGCTGCGCGAATATACCGTACTGGTCGACCCACCCATTACCATGCCGGCAACCCCGGCAAAACCGCTAACAGCGGTCAGCCGTGCAGCGGCGCCCCCCGCCACGGCCACGTCGCAAACGCAACGCCGGACCAGCCAGCCCGCACCTGCCGTCACACGCAGCTCGACACCGCCAGCGGCTTCTTCAGCAGACAGCTATGGCCCGATCAAGCGTAACGAGACCCTGTGGTCGATTGCCGAGCGGCTGCGACCCGGCAGCGACATCTCCACACACCAGATGATGCTGGCACTGCAACGCAAGAACCCGCAGGCATTTGCCGGCAACAACATCAATAATCTCAAGGCCGGCGTGACCCTGGCCGTGCCAACACGCAACGAGATCGAGGCACTCTCTGCCCCGGCCGCTTTCGCCGAGAGCAGGCGGCAGTACTCTGAATGGAATGAAAACGCAGGGGCAGAAGCCCCGGCAGGCGCCAGCGAAGAGACCCCGGAGCAGGCATCTCCCGAGGTGGCAGCAACAGCGGACAGTGGTGAAAGCCGCCTGCAACTCGTGGCCCCTGATCTTGACGCTGTCGAGGGTGCCGCCACCCCCGGTGATCCGCTGGAGGCCGAGGGCGAGACCGGCAGCAGTGAATCCCTCAACCAGCAACTGGCCATGGCCAACGAAGAGGCCGCAGCCAGCAAGGCACAGACTGAGGAATACCAGTCACAGGTCTCCGAACTGGAAGAACAGGTCGAGACCATGAAGCGCCTGCTTGAGCTCAAGGATGAAGAGCTCGCGGGCATGCAGCAATGGCTCGCCTCTGATGCCCCGGAAGAGACCCTGGTTGATGACAGCGCAGCGGCGGAGGAGATTGAAACGCCTGGGGCAATCGAGGAAACCGCTGCTGAAGACGTCGACATGGAACAGCCAGCGGTTGCAGAAGAAGTCGCCGTTGCAATTGAAGATGACAGCGAACCACGCGGCATCGTAAGCACCCTGATGGACAACCCGATGCTTGCAGGACTCGGCGCACTGGTTGCCATGGTGCTGGGCGGGATTCTCTGGTCCTCCATGCGACGTAAAAAGGATACAGGGCTGTTTGACGACGAACTGACTCTTGAGAGACACATGGAACGTCGTACGGGAGCAGACGAGCAGAAGCAGGCGCCTCAGCCCCTGGACGTACAAGAGCGTGCCGGGGACATCGAACACCAGGTCGTTCAGGATACCGGTGAAGAGAATGACCCGGTCACCGAGGCGGATGTCTACCTGGCCTACGGCCGCATCCAGCAGGCCGAAGACGTGTTACAGGCGGCACTCGCCGGTTCTCCCGATGACAATGCCATTCGGCTGAAGCTGCTTGAGGTCTATCACGCCGCAGGTAATGCCACGGCGTTTGATCGCGAGGCCAGCGACTTTCGTGATGGCGTGACCGAGGAAGATGCCGCGTGGATGCAGGTTGCATCGATGGGCTACGCCATGTCGCCGGCCAATGATCTTTACCGGGCAGCCGCAGTCCACCCGGCTGATGTGGCAGGAGAAGTCGACATGGACGGCGATCTGGACAGCCTGGCCGACCATAATATCGATATCGTGCAGGTCGACGAGGACACCACGGCGAATGATTTACCGGAGAGCATTGAATTCACGCTGAATGATGAAGACGATGAAGATGTCTCTGAAGGTATGCTCGACATCTCGGATGAGGTGACGACCAAGCTTGATCTTGCACGCGCCTACCTTGACATGGGTGACCCCGAGGGTGCTCGCAGCATTCTGGGTGAAGTCATGGAAGAGGGCAACGATGAGCAGAAAAACGAAGCCGAATCGCTGATATCGAAACTTGCCTGATGTTCACCCGCTGATACGCCTTGTCATGCTGCTGGTTTTCACGGCCGGCATGGCACTGGCGCAGCCACTGCTGTTATCAGCTGGCCTTGCGCTGCTCCTGATCCTCTTCTTACTGGCCGGCAGCCCCGCGCCGGCAACCCTGCTGCTCATGATCAAGCGTCTGCGCTGGTTGTTCTTCGCCATTCTGCTGGTTTATGGCTGGTGGACACCCGGCACCGCCGTCTGGCCGGCTGCAGGGCCCTGGTCACCCACCTACGCAGGCTTGTATCACGGTACAATCCGGGTTCTGGTGCTGCTGACAATCGTGACTGCCGTGCATTTACTGCTGCAGAGCACACCCCGGAGGCAATTGCTGCCGGCCATCATGCAGCTGATCAGGCCCTTTACCACAATGGCGGTACGCGAACGGCTCGCGGTGCGCATGCTGCTGGTCATCGAGACCGTCCCACGCGTGCAGACACTCACTGCCAAGGTACTGGGCAGCCAGCCTGCGTCCAGCGGTTCACTCGCCAGGCTGTCGAACACTTCACAGCGACTCTATAAACACGTGCTCGACGATGCCGCACAGGCACACACAGGGGTTATCGAGATTTCACAACCCACCCGGCCGCCGGCCTGGCAATGGTTCATACCACTCGCCATGGGCGGCGCCATCCTGATGACTGCAAGCGCGTAACGATCAGCGGACCGGGTTATGCGATTTGCTCTGGGTGTTGAATACGACGGTTCCGGCTATGTCGGCTGGCAGCGCCAGTCCGAGGGACGAACCGTGCAGGCCAGTGTCGAGCAGGCACTCTCCAGCGTGGCCGATGAAGCAGTCCACGTGGTGTGTGCGGGGCGCACGGATAGCGGCGTACATGCAAGCGGTCAGGTGGTGCACTTTGATACCGGGGCCGACCGGCCCGAGTACAACTGGCTGCGGGGCAGCAACGCCAACCTGCCGGATGATATAGGTGTTCAGTGGATAACGGCCGTGAGCGAGGATTTTCACGCCCGTTTCAGCGCCACGCGACGACACTACCGCTATGTCATCTATACACAGGCGGCGAGACCCGCACTGCTTCGGGACCAGGTCTGCTGGCAGAGCAGGGTGCTGGATGTGGCACGTATGGCACAGGGCGCCCAGGCGCTGCTGGGTGAACACGACTTCACCTCTTTCCGGGCCGCGGCCTGCCAGGCGCACAGCCCGGTCAGGACGATTCATAGCCTGGACGTGCAGCGCCGCGGGCAATTTATCTATATTGATGTCATCGCCAATGCCTTCCTGCACCACATGGTCCGCTGCATTGCCGGGGTGCTCATCAAGGTCGGCTGCGGTGACCGGCCGGTCGGCTGGGTCGACGAGGTACTGAGGACAAGAGATCGCAAGGTCAGTGGTTATAACGCACCACCCGCTGGCCTGTACCTGGTCAATGTCAGCTACCCCGGGAAATTTAAGGTACCATCTGCAGGCCGTTTGCCGGTATTCAGCTGATGACAGATGACATGACAACCGCCCTGATTCAATGATGCGCACCCGAGTGAAGATTTGTGGCATTACCCGCGTCGCCGATGCCGGGGCCGTGGTGCACCACGGTGCCGATGCGCTCGGACTGGTGTTCTACGAGAACAGCCCGCGCTTTGTGGACCCTGAGCAGGCAAGGGCCATCGCAGCGGCCGTCTCTCCATTTGTCAGTGTGGTAGGCCTGTTTGTCAACGCGGACAGCCGCGCAGTCAACGCGGTACTGCAGCGGGTACCGCTGGGTTTGTTGCAGTTTCACGGCAACGAAGACAATGATTCATGTAATTCTTTTGGGCTGCCATTTATTAAATCAATCGCGATGCAAGACGGGATTGATGTATTGTCACAGATGGAGTCCTATCCTGATGCTGCCGGCTTTTTGCTGGACACGTGGCAGCCAGCCAGCCACGGCGGTGGCGGTGAAACCTTTGACTGGCAGTCCGTACCGGAGAATTCTCCGGCGCCACTGATACTTGCAGGCGGTTTGTCGCCTGCCAATGTGGCTGATGCAGTGACAGCAACCCGCCCCTATGCGGTGGATGTCAGCAGTGGCGTCGAGTCGGAGAAGGGCATCAAGTCGGCCGGGAAGATCGCGGCATTTATTGAAGGAGTGAGGCGCAGTGACACAAGCGACAGCAGAGAGCGCTAGCCAGGAAAACTATCCTGACGAGCGTGGACATTTTGGCCCGTACGGCGGGCGCTTTGTAGCTGAGACGCTGATGCTCCCGCTGGACGAGCTCAACCAGGCCTACCGGAAATACATGAAGGATCCCGAGTTCCTCGCGGAATTAGACGAGGATCTGGCGCAGTTCGTCGGCAGACCCTCGCCCCTGTACCTGGCAGCACGCTGGTCAGAGCAGGTCGGTGGTGCGCGCATCTACCTGAAGCGCGAAGACCTGAATCACACCGGTGCGCACAAGATCAACAACACCGTGGGTCAGGCATTACTGGCCAAGCGCATGGGCAAGACACGCATTATTGCCGAGACCGGAGCCGGACAGCACGGCGTCGCCTCGGCAACAGTCGCCGCACGCCTCGGGATGGAGTGCGTCGTCTACATGGGCGCCGAGGATATCAAGCGCCAGGCGATCAATGTCTACCGCATGCGCATGCTGGGCGCCGAGGTCGTTTCAGTCAAATCCGGTTCAAAAACACTCAAGGACGCCCTCAACGAGGCCCTGCGCGACTGGGTAACCAACGTCGACAACACCTTTTATATCATCGGTACCGTCGCCGGGCCGCACCCCTATCCGGTCATGGTCAGGGACTTCCAGACAGTCATCGGCAGGGAGACCCGCCAGCAGATTATGCAGGCGGAAGGGCGCCTGCCTGATGCACTGGTCGCCTGTGTTGGCGGTGGTTCCAATGCCATCGGGTTGTTTCATCCCTTTATTGATGATCCGTCTGTTGCGTTCTACGGGGTCGAGGGCGGCGGCGATGGCGTCGAGACCGGACGGCATGCAGCACCGCTGTGTGCAGGCAGTTCCGGTGTGTTGCACGGGAACCGCACCTACCTCATGGAAGACAGTGATGGACAGATCTCTGAAACGCATTCCATCTCGGCCGGTCTCGATTATCCCGGGGTGGGCCCTGAACATGCCTGGTTGAAAGACACGGGACGCGCCAGCTATGTCGCAATCACCGACACGGAGGCGCTCGATGCCTTTCACGGCCTCACGCGCACCGAGGGCATCATCCCGGCTCTTGAGTCCAGTCATGCGCTGGCCTATGCCGGCAAGCTGGCGGCGACCCTGGGCAAGGACAAGATTATCGTCGTCAATCTCTCGGGACGCGGCGACAAGGACATACACACCATTGCCGACCTGGATGGGATCAAGATATGAGCCGTATCAAGCAGCGTTTTGCGGACCTCAAGTCCGCGAACAGAAAGGCACTGATCCCGTATATCACGGCAGGAGACCCGCAGCCCGGTACCACGGTACCGCTGATGCATGCCATGGTGGCAGCCGGTGCCGACCTGATCGAACTCGGTGTACCGTTTTCAGACCCCATGGCCGACGGGCCGGTCATTCAGGCGGCCTGCGAGCGTGCGCTGGAACATCACGTCACGTTGCACAATGTGCTCGATATGGTGCGTGAATTCAGGCAGACCGACACCGATACACCGGTCATATTGATGGGCTACCTCAACCCTATCGAGGTGTGGGGCTACAGCGACTTTTCACAGGCAGCAGCCGCCGCCGGTATCGACGGTGTACTGACCGTTGACCTGCCACCGGAAGAGGCCGGCGAGTTCACCGCCGCCATGCGAGATGCCGCCATCGACACCATCTTCCTGCTGTCACCGACCAGTGATGGCAACCGCATGGACAAGGTCAGCCAGTTGGCCAGTGGCTTCATCTACTATGTCTCGTTCAAGGGCGTAACCGGCGCAAACCGCCTTGATGTCACGGCTGTCGCTGACAAGCTGGCCGACCTGCGCAAGCATACCGACCTGCCGGTGGGCGTGGGCTTCGGGATTCGCGATGCCGAAACAGCCGGGCAGGTGGCCGCTGTGGCAGATGCCGTGGTCGTCGGCAGTGTGCTGGTGAAGCAGATTGCCGACCTGGTCGATCAGCCTGACAGCATTCCGGCAACGCTGGCCGCCACCGTCGCCGAGTTGCGCAGTGGTGTGGACAGCCCGGCGTGAGTCGCAAGCTGCTGATTTTGTTATTATCTCCTGAACAGGTACAATCTCCCGCATGAGCTGGTTCAGTAAACTTGTCCCTTCAAAGATTCGCACCGTCGGCGGCACCAAGCGCACCGTTCCTGAAGGCCTGTGGATCAAGTGCGACGGCTGCAGCGCCGTGCTGTATCGCTCGGAGCTGGAGCGCAATTTCGATGTCTGCCCGAAGTGCAGCCACCACATGCGCATCCCGGCACGACTGCGTCTCGAGATGTTTCTGGATGACGGTTCGGCACAGGAAATCGACGCCGGACTCGAACCGGTCGACGTGCTCAAGTTCAAGGACAGCAAGAAATACCGCGATCGCCTCACCACCGCGCAAAAGGTTACCAACGAAAAAGACGCCCTCATATCCATGCAGGGCACATTGCGTGGACTGCCGGTAGTCGCCGTTGCCTTTGAATTCAAATTCATGGGTGGCTCCATGGGCGCCGTGGTTGGCGAACGTTTTGTACGCGCCGCCGGGCTGTGTCTCGAGAAGGGTTGCCCGCTGGTGTGTTTTTCTGCAAGTGGCGGCGCACGCATGCAGGAGGCCCTGTTTTCCCTGATGCAGATGGCCAAGACCAGCGCGGCGCTGGCCAGGCTCTCCGAGGCGGGCATTCCCTTTATCTCCGTGCTCACCGATCCGACCATGGGTGGCGTGTCCGCCAGCTTCGCGATGCTGGGCGATATCAACATTGCCGAGCCACGCGCCCTGATTGGTTTTGCCGGCCCGCGAGTCATCGAGCAGACCGTCCGGGAAACCCTGCCGGAGGGCTTTCAGCGCAGCGAGTTTCTGCTTGAACACGGTGCGATTGACATAATCGTGGACCGCCGCGAGATGAGTGACCGAATAGCCAATCTCATCGCCATCCTCATGAATCAGCAACTCACGGGTACCTGAGCGTCAGCCTTTGCGAATAGCCTCGCTCGCCGGACCCGGAAACACCCGATTCCCTGATCCCTGTTTCACCTGCGACAGACGATGTCCCGTTTCACAAACCTGGGCGACTGGCTTAACTGGCAGGAGACCCTGCATCCAAAGCAGATTGACCTTGGCCTGGAACGCGTTACACAGGTTGCGCATCGGCTTGCATTGCTAAAGCCTGTCTGCGGCGTGATTAGCGTCGCGGGGACCAACGGCAAGGGTTCCAGCGCCGCCATGCTTGAGGCCATCCTGCTTGCCGCCGGCTACCGGACCGGCTGTTACAGCTCTCCACACCTGCTGCATTACAACGAGCGTATCCGCATCGCCGGCGAAAACATCGATGACGACAGCCTGTGTGCCGCCTTCGCGGCGGTTGACCAGGCGCGTGGCACTATTAGTCTCTCGTATTTTGAATTCGGCACCCTTGCCGCACTCTACCTGTTTGCGCGGTCATCACTGGATATCTGCATTCTTGAAGTCGGCCTGGGCGGGCGCCTTGATGCCGTCAACGTCATTGATGCAGATGCCGCACTGGTCACCGCCATCGACATTGATCACCGCGCGTGGCTGGGTGATGACCGCGAGACCATCGGCCGGGAAAAGGCCGGCATCTTTCGCAGCCGGCGCCCGGCTGTCTGTTCTGACAGCGCGCCGCCAGCCAGTGTCAGAGCTGTTGCCATGCAACTGGATGCCCACTGGTATGCACCGAACGATGGTTTCACGTGGACCCAAACCGGCAGTGACTGGTCATGGGCCTCGAAACACGCGACACATGAGCACCTGCCATTGCCCGCACTACCGGGGGCACACCAGCTGCAGAATGCCGCCGGTGTGCTGATGGTCCTCGAGACGCTGGCCCGCCGCTACCCGGTCACACGGCAAGCCATCACACGGGGGCTTCTCGCGACATCACTAGCGGGGCGCTGCCAGGTCCTGCCCGGTCCTGTGGAGACCATCCTTGATGTCGCACACAACCCGGCCAGTGCCGCAACACTGGTCACGTTCCTCGAGTCCCGTGATATTCCGGGTCGCACCCGCGTTGTGCTGGGCATGCTGTCGGACAAGGACATCGCGGCGTTTACAGCCACGCTGGCTGCGGTGACAGATGACTGGTACCTCGCCACGCCTGGAGGGGAGCGCGGGCTTTCTGCCCGGACGCTGGCCGCTGTACTCGACAGTCAGGATTCCGGCAAGGGCGCGCGACAATTCGACTCCATCGAAGACGCACTTGGGCAGGCCAGGGCAGAGGCTGTCAGCGGTGACCGGATTGTCGTCTGTGGGTCGTTTATCAGCGTAGCGGAGGCACTGGCTAGTCATGTATAGTCACGCGATGCTGCGGCCATGGCGTGACATCGACGCCTGATTTTTCGGAGATATCATGGACAAGAAAACGAAACAGAGGCTGACGGGTGCCATCGTCCTGGTGGCTCTTGCAGTGATCTTTGTACCCATCATCCTGGAAGGCCCGGACAACGAGTGGACACCACGCAGTCACAGCATTCCGGAACAGCCACAACTGGATTACCGGGCCAGCATGGAGCTGGACATCCCCGAGCAACCGCCAGCAGCGGTCGACACGGCGCCGCAGGGCGCGATTACCGAGGCGCTCGGCCTGCCGGAAACTGCAGCTGAAGCACCTGCCCCGGCAACCATGCCCGAGGCTTCCCCCCCCGAGCAGATTGTTAAAGCCGAGCCACCCAAAAAGCCTGAACCCGTGGCCAGCAAGCCTGCAGAACCGGCAAACAAGGCCCCGGCGCCGGCACCGAAGCCAAAGAAGCAGGCAGAGACCACCTTCAAGGGCTGGTATGTGCAGGTAGGCAGCTTCGGCCAGGAAATGAACGCCAGCGGCCTGCGGGACCGCCTCAAGGCCGCGGGCTATGACGCCCGCCTGCAGAAGGCCGCAATCGGTAAAGGGTACGCCTACCGGGTACTGGTTGGTCCCACATCATCACGCGCTGCCGCCGAAAAGAACGCTGCGAATCTCAAGGAGAAACAGCAACTCGCCGGCATGGTCATAGAATTTCCCTGAGAGCCAGGTGACTGTATTCGTCATAGCCGATTTTGCCACGGTTCTGCTAAAATGCCTGGCAAGTCAGACTAATAATTCCCACCGACCGGGGTAATCCGGTCCACGACCGAGAGGTAGTTATGGCATTTGCCTGGATAGATGTTGTGATACTCGCCTTGATTGCCCTGTCGGCGATCCTGAGTTTATTCCGCGGCTTTGTCCGCGAGGCAGTCGCCCTGGCGACCTGGCTGGTGGCACTCATGGTTTCAATGGCCTTTTACGAAGACCTGGCCGCGATCCTTTCACAATGGATATCCACACCATCCGCGCAAAAGATCACTGCCTTTGCCGTTCTGTTTGTCTGTGTCCTGTTACTCGGCGCCATAGTTAACTACCTTGCCGGCAAGCTCGTCGACAAGACCGGTCTGACCGGTACCGACAAAATGCTGGGTATCGTGTTCGGTGTCGCCCGCGGCGGCGTAATCGTGGCTATACTTGTCTTGCTGGCCGGCCTGACACCACTGCCGCAGGATCCGTGGTGGCAGGACTCGCAATTCCTCGGCTATTTTGAAGAATTCGCGATGTGGATGCGCAACTATCTGCCGACCGACATTGCAGACAACATCACCTATGCCTAGTTAACTCTCCTGCCTACAGCTTTCGAGGAATACATATGTGCGGCATCATCGGCATGGTTGCCCACAGTCCAGTCAATCAGGCTATCTACGACGGACTGACTGTACTGCAACACCGCGGGCAGGACGCAGCAGGCATCATTACCTGCGAAGGCGAACGCCTGCACCTGCGCAAGAACAATGGCCTGGTGCGCGACGTGTTCCACACACGCCACATGATGCGCTTGCACGGCAACATGGGAATAGGGCATGTGCGCTATCCGACCGCCGGCTGCGAAAGTTCTGCGGAAGCGCAGCCGTTCTATGTCAACTCACCTTACGGCATCAGCCTCGCGCACAACGGCAACCTCACCAATACCGACAAACTGAAGCAGGAACTGTTTCAGGAAGACCTGCGCCAGATCAACACCAACTCCGACTCGGAGATCCTGCTGAACGTGTTTGCCCACGAACTGCAGAGAAATGCCACGGTAACCATGAATATCGAGGATGTGTTCACCGCGGTTGCCGGTGTACACCGACGCTGTCGCGGTGCCTATGCCGCCGTGACCATGATTACCGGTTACGGCGTGGTTGCCTTTCGTGATCCGTACGGAATACGTCCACTGGTGTATGGCAAGCGGGAAACGGAAACGGGTACGGATTACATGATGGCGTCTGAAAGCGTCGCACTGGACGTGCTCGGCTATGAACTGATCAGGGATGTAGCGCCCGGCGAGGCCGTATTCATCACGCTTGACGGTGATATACACACACGGCAATGCGCAAACGATCCGGCCATGATGCCGTGTCTTTTCGAATTCGTGTACCTCGCAAGACCTGACTCGATCATTGATGACGTGTCTGTCTACAAGGCACGCCTGCGCATGGGTGACAAGCTGGCAGAGAAGCTATTGAGAATCCGCCCGGATCACGACATTGATGTAGTAATCCCGATCCCCGACACCAGCCGCACGTCGGCGCTGCAGCTCGCCAACACCCTGGGAATCAAGTACCGCGAGGGTTTCATCAAGAATCGTTACATAGGCCGGACCTTCATCATGCCCGGCCAGCAGCAGCGCAAGAAATCCGTACGCCAGAAACTCAATGCGATCGACCTTGAGTTCCAGGGCAAGAACGTGCTGCTGGTGGACGACTCCATCGTGCGCGGTACCACCTCATCCCAGATTATCGACATGGCGCGCGAGGCAGGGGCCAACAAGGTCTACTTTGCCTCGGCTGCACCGCCGGTGCGCTATCCAAACGTGTACGGCATCGATATGCCAACCAGCAGCGAGCTGATTGCGCATGACCGTACAGAAGAGGAGATCTGCAAGGAGATCGGTGCCGACTGGCTGCTGTTCCAGGAGCTGGATGACCTGATCGATGCCGTCAAGCGGGGCAGCGAATCCATCGCGGGCTTTGATGCCTCGGTATTCACGGGTGAGTACATTACCGGTGATATTGATAACAGTTACCTCAACAACCTGCAGTCGGCACGCAACGACGCTGCCAAGAACGAACGCCGGGAAAGCGAAAACGAGGTAATTGATCTACACAACACCGCCTGACACCGGCCGTCATCTATTGACAGTGTCAGGGCACTCATCTAGTCTCGGTTCAAGTTGCGCCGATTTGATTTCAGCTTGCGGGCGCCTGATAAATACAGCTAAAGCGACGGCACCTGCTTTCGTTTTGCTGAGAGCGGGTTTTTTTGTGCCCGTACATACGCTTGATTTCCGGAGAACGGCATGACTGATTACAGTGAATACGAGCTAGCCACGCGGGCGGTGCGCGCCGGCCAGCAGCGCAGCGACGAGGGCGAACATTCGGAGGCAATCTATCCGACCTCGAGCTTTGTATTCTCGAGTGCCGCGGAGGCCGCTGCACGCTTCTCCGGCGACCAGCCCGGCAATATTTACTCGCGCTTTACCAACCCGACGGTCAGGACGTTCGAGGAGCGCCTTGCCTCCATGGAAGGCGGGCAACGCTGCGTGGCGACATCCTCCGGCATGTCCGCAATACTGGCGACCTGCGCAGGCCTGCTTGAAGCAGGTGATCACATTGTTTCATCGCGCAGTATTTTTGGCACAACCACCCTGCTGTTTAGCAACGTTCTCTCCCGTTTTGGTATTGAAACGACCTTCGTATCACTCTCGGATATCAACAGCTGGGAGGCTGCCATCCGCCCGGAGACACGCATGTTGTTTCTGGAAACACCCTCTAACCCATTGACTGAACTATGTGATATCAAGCAGCTCTCTGCTCTGGCACATTCGCATGGCTGCCTGCTGGTCGTGGATAACTGCTTTTGCACCCCGGTACTGCAACAGCCACTGGCGCTGGGCGCGGACATCGTCATCCACTCGGCAACCAAGTACCTGGACGGGCAGGGGCGCTGCATCGGCGGGGCCGTGGTCGGAGATGACGAGCGGGTAGGCAGGGACGTCTACGGTTTTTTACGCACGGCCGGACCCACGATGAGCCCGTTCAACGCCTGGGTCTTTCTCAAGGGACTGGAGACGCTGTCACTGCGGATGCAGGCGCACTGCAGCAGCGCCCTTGGGATTGCACAGTGGCTGGAGACACAAGCGGCAGTCACCCGCGTCTATCACCCGGGACTGGCATCTCACCCGCAGCACGAACTGGCATCCCGGCAGCAGCAAGGCTATGGTGGTATCGTGTCGTTTGAACTGCAGGGCGGCCAGCAGGCGGCCTGGTCCCTGATTGATTCCCTGCAAATCTTTTCTATCACTGCCAACCTGGGTGATGCCAAGAGCACGGTTACCCACCCGGCAACAACCACACACGGGCGGCTGACAGCGGAACAGCGGGAGGAGGCCGGCATCTCGGATGGACTGATACGCCTGGCCGTGGGTCTGGAAGACACCCATGACTTGCAAAATGACCTTGCCGCCGGGTTGTCCGCATAATAGATGCCACTCTTGATAAGCGACCCAACTAACAGAACCAGCACCATGGAAGCCATTATGAAGACTGACGCAAGACTCAAGCTAACGCTCGTTCCACTGCTAATCAGCGCTGCCCTGCTTGGTGCCGTATCGGCATGCAGCAAACAGGAGGACGTGGCACCAGCTGCGACCCAGCCGGATGGAGCGGTGAGCGTCAGCATCGTCAGCTACATGGAGCGCGAGGCAGGCGTTGACCCCTATCCGCTGCGGATTATAGTCAGCGACGATTATGTGCGACTCGATGATGGCTACGATGCCAGTGATTTTGTGCTGCTCGACCGCAAGTCACGCACGCTATACAGCGTCGCACATGAAAACCGCAGCGTCATGGTTATTGAGAACCAGTCGTCGGAAGCCACATTGCCCGATACCATCACCCTGACGGAAGAACGCATTAACGACGACGAGGCGCCGCAAATAGGCGGCAAGGACCCGCTGCATATCCGTTACATGGCCAATGACACGACATGCTTCGAGGCGGTATCGGTCGATGGACTGATGACAGACACTGTTGCCGGTATGCAGGAATTTGCCATTGCTCTGGGCAACCGCCAGCTGGCCAACATGCATACGGTACCCGAAACCATGCAGACACCGTGTTTCCTGTCACGCTATGTGTATACACCGGGACGTCTGTACGCGCAGGGCCTGCCTGTACAGTTGTGGGATGAAACCGGGTTTTACCGCACACTGACTGATTTTGTTGACAGCGAACAGGTTGCCCCGCATCTCTTTTATGTGCCGGACGACTACCAGGCTCTGTCACTCTAGGAAAGTGCTGCAGGCAAACCTGCTACAGGGGCAGCGCCTGGAGCTCACAACCCGATGCTGAACACACCAGCATGCTGCCTTGCTCGTACCAGTCACCCAGCACGATTCGTTGCGACACTTCACCAGCCACATCCAGTTCATGCACGCCAGGGCGGTGGGTGTGACCATGGATCAGGCGTGTAACCTGCTGTGCGCGCATAACATCAATCACGGCATCACTGTTTACATCCATGATGGCCTCGGGCTTGCCACCCGTCTGTTCACGGCTGCTGGCGCGCATTTCCTGCGCCATCAGGCGACGCTCTTCAAGCGGCCTGGCCAGCATGGCGGACTGCCAGTCCGGGTCGCGCACCATTTTGCGAAAGCCCAGGTACCCGGTGTCATCGGTGCACAGCAGATCACCGTGCATCAGCAGCGTGGGTGTTCCATACAGATCGATGCGTGCGGGGTCATCCAGCAGTGTGACTGCCGATTGTTCGGCAAACACCGAGCCCAGCAGGAAATCACGGTTACCGTGCATGACATAAACGACCGTGCCGGATTTCGCACAGGCCTTTAACGCGCGGCACACAGCCAGGTTCATGGGTGCATCATCATCGTCGCCAACCCAGGCCTCGAACAGGTCACCGAGGATATAGAGTGCCTCGGCCCGGGCAGCCCGCTTTTCCAGGAACGTCAGAAACAGCTCCGTGATAGCCGGGCGCTCGGGATCGAGGTGCAGGTCCGAGATAAACAGCGTCTCAGGCATCGAAACTTAACCCGCGGACTAGCTAGTCAATCGTTACCTTCTCGATAATCACGGCATCAGTCGGCACATTCTGGTGTCCGTTGTGATTACCCGTGGAGACCTTTTCGATAGCCTCCACGACATCTATACCGGATGTGACGGAGCCAAACACCGTATAACCGTAGCCCTGCACGCTGGGCGCCTGGTAATCAAGGAAGCCGTTATCAGCCACGTTAACGAAGAATTGCGACGTGGCCGAGTTCGGATCACTGGTCCGCGCCATCGCGACAGTACCCTTGGTGTTCTTCAGGCCATTGTCTGACTCGATCTTGATGGGCGGGTTGGTGGACTTTTGCTTCATATCCGTGTCAAAGCCGCCGCCCTGAATCATGAACCCGGGGATAACCCGGTGAAAAATTGTACCGTCATAGTGTCCTGCCTTGGCATAGGCGACAAAATTTTCCACGGTATCCGGCGCCTTTTCAGCGTCGAGTTCCAGGGTGATGACACCCTTGTTTGTTTCCATGGTGACTTTAACCATGCCTGCTCCTTTTGAGTTGGTTGAGTTTTCCTGCGAATAGCCGGTTAATGGCGACAGGCCGACAATAGTGCCCAGAATCAGGCCAAGCATCTTTTTCATTGATTGCTCCGGTGCGTATTTCAGGTGCGCCAATAATATAAGCTCTGCTACTGTTTACAAGCCCCGCAGGCCCTGAAAACCGCTTTGTGGCGCAGTCTGCTTTCCGTTACCATCCATCCGCCGAATCCGCGGAATGCCAGGAAAATCCGTATTTCAATGCTGAAAATCTATAACACGCTGACCAATCAGAAAGATACCTTTGTTCCGATCGACGCTGGCAAGGTACGCATGTATGTCTGCGGCATGACGGTCTATGACTACTGTCACCTCGGCCATGCCCGCGTCATGGTGGTGTTCGATGTTGTTGTCCGCTACCTGCGTGCCCGCGGTTACCAGGTGACCTATGTACGAAACATCACCGATGTCGACGACAAGATCATCAAGCGCGCTGTCGAAAATGGCGAGGATATACACGCGCTCACCGAACGCTTCATCAAGATCATGCACGAGGATGCCAGTGCGCTTGGCGTGCTGCCCCCCGATATCGAACCGCGCGCCACTTCCTCGATGGACGACATCATCGACATGATCAGGGTACTGGTCGACAACGGCCACGCCTACCAGGGTAGCAACGGTGACGTTTATTACGATGTCAGCCGCTTCGAGTCCTACGGTACCTTGTCCGGGAAGAACCTGGATGACCTGCAATCCGGTGCCCGCGTTGCCGTCAATGAATCAAAAGACGACCCGCTGGATTTTGCACTCTGGAAAGTCGCAAAACCCGATGAACCCAGCTGGTCATCACCCTGGGGTGATGGCCGTCCCGGCTGGCACATTGAATGCTCTGCCATGTCCACCCGGTGCCTGGGATCACACTTTGATATTCACGGCGGCGGCATGGACCTGAAATTCCCCCACCATGAAAACGAGATTGCCCAGGCTGAGGCGGCAACCGGCGAACACTTCGTGAATTACTGGATGCACAATGGTTTCGTCAGGGTCGACGATGAAAAGATGTCGAAGTCTCTGGGCAACTTTTTTACGGTCCGGGAAATTCTCAAATCCTACCGGGCCGAGGATATACGCTACTTCATCCTTGCCAGTCATTACCGCAGCCCGCTGAATTATTCACAGGAAAACCTGGAAAATGCCAAGGCCGCGCTGACACGCCTGTATTCCACGTTGCGGGGCCTGTCGCCGGACAACAGCAGCGACAACCGCTGTGACGAGTATGACCAGGCCTGTTACAACGCCATGGATGATGACTTCAATACACCCGAGGCCATTGCGGTCCTGTTTGAAATCGCGCGCGAGATCAACAAGCAGCGCGCTGCGGATCCCGCCACGGCAAACCGGCTGGCCGCTTGCCTGGTTGATCTCGGCAAGCCACTTGGCCTGTTACAGGACGACCCCGAACACTATCTGCGCGATGCAACCCCCGCTGCAGCTGGAGAGGATGGCGCCCTCTCTGCAGAGGCCATCGAAGACCTGATTGCGCAACGACTCGAGGCGCGTACCGGCAAGGACTGGACCGAGGCAGACCGGATACGTGACGAACTGGACGCCGCCGGTATCATTCTGGAGGATGATGCCTCCGGCACACGCTGGCGCCGGAGTTAACGATTCAGTCGGCGTGCAACTCGGTGGCCGCGAACAGGGTGTTTTGCAGCAAGGTAGCAACCGTCATGGGACCCACACCGCCGGGCACCGGCGTAATCCAGGCAGCGCGCTCGCGGGCAGCGTCAAACCCGATATCGCCGACCAGGCTGCCATCTTCCTGCCGGTTGATACCGACATCGATCACCGTTGCACCCGGCTTGACCCATTCGCCCTTGACGATACCCGGTTTGCCGACAGCGACGACCAGGATGTCCGCACGGGCCACGTGCACGTCCGTATTTTTCGTGAAGCGGTGACAGGTCGTCACCGTGCAGCCCGCCAGTAACAGCTCCAGGTTCATGGGTCGACCGACAATATTGGAGGCCCCCACCACGACTGCCTCGCGCCCGTAAAAGGGTTCACCGGTATGTTCCAGCAGGGTGATCACGCCGCGCGGCGTGCAGGGGCGCAGTGACGGACGTCGTTGAGCAAGGCGGCCGATATTGTAGGGGTGAAAACCGTCAACATCCTTGTCGGGACGAATCCGTTCGGTCACCTTGTCCGCATCGATCTGTTCTGGCAGGGGAAACTGCACCAGAATCCCGTCAATGGCATTGTCGGCATTGAGCTCGTCAATCAGCTCCAGCAGGCGGGCCTCGGTTGTGTCAGCGGGCAGGGTATGGGCATGCGATATCACACCGGCATCGTCACAGGCCATGCACTTGTTGCGTACGTAGATCTCCGAGGCCGGGTCCTGACCCAGCAGTACCACGGCAAGACCGGGTACCCGCAGGCCCTTTTCACGGCGCGCATCGATCTGCGCCCTGACGACGTGACGAACCTCGGCGGCAATCGCCTTGCCATCGATCAGTTTTGCAGCCATAGAGTTAACCGGACATCCACATGAGAGGTGCGGATTCTCGCACGTGACCGGCAGGCTGTACACTGGCGCCATGCCTACCCCCCGGGCTGATAGAGCAGGGTGACTGGAACCCCGCTGCAGCAGACCAAAACCAAATGCACCTGCTTGATTGACGCTTTTCCGGGCAGCACGTATTATTCCGTGGCTCGAACGGACCGGCTTTCGGGGTCCCTAGAGGCTTATTGAAAACGGGGTATAGCGCAGTCTGGTAGCGCGCCTGCTTTGGGAGCAGGATGTCGGGAGTTCGAATCTCTCTACCCCGACCAATTTTGCCCGGTTTGAGCAGGCAGGTGCTGCGCCCGTAGCTCAACAGGATAGAGCACCGGCCTTCTAAGCCGACGGTTGCAGGTTCGAATCCTGCCGGGCGCGCCAATTATTGCGCAGTTGTACCGGTAATTAGCAGAATCAGGTTTTTATGGTGGGCGTAGCTCAGTTGGTAGAGCCCTGGATTGTGATTCCAGTCGTCGTGGGTTCGAGTCCCATCGTCCACCCCAGTTTGGGCCGTTAGCTCAGTTGGTAGAGCAGGTGACTCTTAATCACTTGGTCGAAGGTTCGAGTCCTTCACGGCCCACCAATAAGTGCTTGAGTTGAGTGGTGTTTCAGGTTGCGAACGGTGACCAATATTAGTGACTCCTTATCATGTCACGCTATAGGTCACGTTTCTGATAACGCAATCGACTCAGGAGGTAGCAATATGGCTGCCATTACGAAAGTCCCCTCACGGGGCAAGACGTGGCGTGCGACCATCAATATGCCGGGCGTTAAGGAGTTCTCAAAGAGCTTCGTCACTAAGAAGAACGCCCAAGCGTGGGTAAAGAAGACCGAGGCTGATCTGGAAACTGCCCGCATCGAGGGTAATGGTCTTGCCCGGAACCTCACCCTGTCCAAGCTGATTGAGACGCTGACCTCTGTGCGGACACTCAACCACTCAACTGTGACAGCGCTGACTTGGTGGAACGACAACTACGGTCACCACCTCTGCCTGCAAATCGACAAGACTATGCTCCGTGAGGCGCGTCAGTCGTTGCAGGAAGGCAAGGCCCGCCGGGGGCATGGCAAGGGCAAGAGCGAGGCCGTGGACAAGCCCCGTTCAAACGCCACCATCAACCGCTACACAGCGGCACTCTCTACGGCGTGGGAGTATGGCCGGGAAGAATACGATCTGCCGGACAATCCTGTGCGCCTTCTGAAGGCCCTCAAGGAGTCCAAGGGTCGCATCCGCTGGCTGAGTGAGGATGAGAAAAAATCCCTCCTGAAGGCCTGTCAGGCGTCCAAATGGGATCGGCTGTATTTGCTGGTCACCATGGCGATCACCACGGGTGCGAGGCAGGGCGAACTCCTGCGCCTCACATGGGCCGATCTGGACCTCACT
>CAJQNP010000078.1 GCA_905479705.1 uncultured Gammaproteobacteria bacterium | reverse complement strand
CGGGCAATCTCACTGCTGGCCGAGACACTGGAAATTCCCGAGTCCGAGATCCGCGGTGTCATCGGGTTCTACACCTTCCTGCATGAACAGCCGCGCGGTGACTACGACATCCTCCTCAGCGACAGCATCACCGACCACATGCTCGGCGCCCGCCGCTTGCTGCAGCAACTCTGCGACAGCCTCAGGGTGGAACCCGGGGTACCGCGCGCCGACGGCCGGGTCACGGTCGACACCACGTCCTGCACCGGGATCTGCGACCAGGGACCCGCAATGCTGGTCAATGGCCAGGTGGTCAGCCGGCTGACTGACAGCCGTATCGAGCAGATCTGCGAGCTGGTTGAGACCGGCATCGAGGTCGCCCGGTGGCCGGCCGAATTTTTCCAGGTTGACGACAACATCAGGCGTCGCGACCTGTTGCTCTCGGACGAGACCACAGCGGCCAGCCCTGACGGCAGTGGCCTGCGCGCCCTGCTTGGCAGTGATGGCGATGCCGTGCTGGAGGTGATCGAGGAATCCGGCCTGCGCGGCCGCGGTGGTGCGGGCTTCCGCACGGCCCTGAAATGGCGCTTCTGCAAGCAGGCCGAGGCCGAACATCATTATGTAGTTTGCAACGCCGACGAGGGCGAGCCCGGCACCTTCAAGGACCGCGTCCTGCTGAACAGCTACGCTGACAGCGTCTTCGAGGGCATGACCCTGTGTGCCGGCATAATCGGCGCACGCCAGGGCTTTCTCTACCTGCGCGGTGAATACCGTTACCTGCTCGAATCCCTGGAACGCGTGCTGCAACAACGTCGCGACCAGGGCCTGCTCGGTCAACGCATACTCGGCAAGGCGGGTTTCGACTTCGACATCGAGATCCACCTGGGGGCCGGCGCCTATATCTGCGGTGAGGAGTCCTCCCTGATCGAGTCGCTGGAAGGCAAGCGCGGCATCCCGCGCAAACGCCCGCCCTTCCCGGTCACCAACGGCTATCTCGACCAGCCGACTGTCGTCAACAATGTCGAGACCTTCATGGCCGCTGCAAAAATAGCCGCGCTGGGCAGCGACTGGTTCCGTGGTGCCGGGACAGGGGAGTCGTCCGGCACCAAGCTGCTCAGCATCAGCGGCGACTGCGCGCACCCCGGCATCTACGAATACCCGTTCGGCGTGACCATCAGGCAGATCCTCGAGGACTGCGGCGCAGTCGATACACAGGCGGTGCAGATTGCAGGTGCTGCCGGTACCACACTGCCGGCAGCGGATGCAGAACGCCGTATCGCGTTTGAAGACCTGTCGACCGCTGGCTCGTTCATGGTATTCAACAACGATCGCAACCTGCTCGATACGGTACAGAACTTTGCGCACTTCTTTGTGCACGAGAGTTGCGGGTTCTGCACCCCCTGCCGTGTCGGCAGTTCGCTGCTGAAAGACCTGGTCGACAAGCTCGTCAACGGTCACGCCACGCAGTACGATGTGGACGAAATGAGAAAGATCGGGGCACTGATGCGGCAGACCAGCCACTGCGGTCTTGGCAGCACCGCCCCCGGACCGGTACTGGACTTACTGGAGCGGTTTCCGCAGCTGGTCGAGGAGCGGCTTGCCCACAGCGGCTATGAACCGGCCTTCGACCTGGATGCTGCCCTGCAGGAAGCACGCGATATCACAGGGCGGGATGACGCCGGTGCACACATCGGGAGCGATTCGTGAGCGAAGAAAAAAACACATTCATGCTTGACGGCGTTGCTGTCGAGTTCAACGAGGGCGACACCATCATGGATGCCGCGCTGCGCGCCGGTGCCTACATACCGCACCTGTGCCACAACCCTGAATTCACGCCGCACGGCAGTTGCCGCGTTTGCGTGGTCGGCGTCAACGGCCGCCAGGTCTCTGCCTGTACCCAGCCGGCAGCCACGGGACTCGACGTGGACAACGGTTCCGGGGACATCACAGACGAGCGGCGCAGGCTGTTGCAGATGCTGTTTGTCGAGGGAAACCACGTGTGCCCCGGCTGCGAAAAGAGCGGCGCCTGCCAGCTACAGGCCGTGGCCTACTACACCGGCATGCTGTCACCCCACTTCACGCACTTTTTCCCGAAGCGCGCCGTGGACGCATCGCACCCGGACACCGCCATTGATTACAACCGCTGCATCCTCTGCGAACTGTGCGTGCGCGCCAGCCGCGACGTGGACCACAAGAGCGTGTTCTCGATCAGCGGCCGCGGCATAGGCACACACCTGACAATCAACGCTCCCGGCGGCAAACTCGGCGACAGCACGTTCGCCGCAACCGACAAGGCCGCACAGGTTTGCCCGGTCGGCGCGATCCTGCCCAAGCACCGCGGTTACGACCAGCCGATCGGGGAACGCCTGTATGACAAACAGCCGATCAGCATCGTCGGCGATGTGGCAACACGAAAACCCGGCAACGGTGGAGATTCACATGGCGGATAAAATAAGGGTCGCCAGCGCTTCACTGTGTGGCTGCTTCGGCTGCCACATGTCGCTGCTGGATATCGATGAGCGCATTCTCGAACTGGTGCAGCTGGTGGAATTCGATCGCTCGCCGATTACCGACATCAAGACGGTTGGTGATTGTGACATCGGCATCATCGAGGGTGGTGTTGCCAACGCAGAAAACGTCGAGGTGCTGCGGGAATTCCGCAAACACTGCAAGGTGCTGGTTGCACTGGGTGCCTGCGCGGTCAATGGCGGCATCCCGGCGATGCGCAATTCGTTCGAACTGAAGGAATGCCTGGAGGAGTCCTACATCGACGGCATCGGCGTAACCAACCCGAAAATCCCCAACGACCCGGAAATCCCGATGCTGCTGAACAAGGTGCACCCGATCCACGAGGTCGTCAAGATCGATTATTTCCTGCCTGGCTGCCCGCCGACGGCGGATGCGATCTGGACGTTCCTGACCGAGCTGATTGAAGGCAAACCGATCAGCCTTCCCTATGAGCAGATTCACTATGATTGACGCAATACGTAACAGGAACTCATCTGCAGGGTCGAATTCATTCGGCCAACCCTGGCCGGTCGAATGAATTCGACCCTGCACTGGTAACCCACCCACGCGAGCACACGCCATGCCATCAAATCTGGAAACCGCCGACAACCCGAAGAAACTCGAACGTGTTGTCATCGAACCGCTGACCCGTGTCGAGGGCCACGGCAAGGTCACGCTGTTGCAGGACGAAGACCTGCACATCAAACAGGCACGGCTGCACATCGTCGAGTTCCGCGGCTTCGAAAAATTCATCCAGGGCAGGCCCTACTGGGAACTGCCGGTACTGGTGCAGCGTCTCTGTGGCATCTGCCCGGTCAGCCATCATCTCGCCGCGGCCAAGGCCTGCGACATGCTGGTCGGTACAACACAGCTGACAGCCACCGCTGAAAAGATTCGTCGCCTGATGCATTACGGCCAGACACTGCAGTCCCATGCACTGCATTTTTTCCACCTGTGCTCACCGGACCTGTTGTTCGGCTTTGACGACGAGGTCCGCCACCGCAACATTGTCGGCGTGATCGAGGACAGCCCGGAGATCGCAAAACAGGGCGTCCTGTTGCGCAAGTACGGCCAGGAAGTCATACGTGTCACCGCCGGCAAGCGTGTGCATGGCACCGGCGCAATCCCGGGCGGCGTCAACAAGTCGCTGAGTCAGGAAGAGATCCGCTACCTGCAAAAAGACATCGACCAGATCGTGCAATGGGGACAGGATGCGGTCGAGCTGATCAAGCGCATCTTTTTCGAACAGCTCGACTACCACATGGCCTTCGCAGCCATCGACACCAACATGCTCGGCCTGGTCGGTGCAAACGGCGAGTTCGACATCTACCACGGTGGGCTGCGCGCCAGGGATGCGCAAGGCGGCAGCATCTTCGACCATGTCGATTACACCCGCTACAGTGACTATCTTCGCGAGGGCGTGAAGAACTGGAGCTACATGAAGTTTCCGTACATCGAGGCGCTTGGCGAGGATGCCGGCTGGTATCGTGTCGGGCCGCTGGCACGCGTGAATAACTGCGATTATTTCAGCACGCCGCTGGCCGAAGAACAGCGCAGGCTCTTCAAGGAGGCCGGTCACGGCCGTCCCGTGCAGGCCTCACTGGCATTCCACTGGGCACGCCTGATCGAGCTGCTGTACTGCGCCGAGGCTATCAGGGAACTGCTGCTGGACCCCGACCTCGGCGGCACAGACCTGCTCAACAAGGGTCAGCTGCAGGGGACCGGCATCGGTGTCATCGAGGCACCGCGCGGCACACTGTTCCACCACTACGAGATCGACGATGACGGCATCGTCAACAGGGCCAACCTGATCGTCTCCACCACTAACAACAACCAGGCCATGAACGAGTCCATTCGCCAGGTCGCGGGCATGTACCTCGACGGCAAGCAACTAACCGAACCGCTGCTCAATCAGATCGAGGTCGCAATCCGCGCCTACGACCCCTGCCTGTCATGCGCCACGCACGCCATGGGCAAGATGCCGCTGGAGGTCGTGCTGGTAAACGAGCAGAATGAGGTCGTCGACAGGCTTGAGAAGCGCATCACCGGGGACATCCAGCGCACCTGTCCCTAGCCGGCCGGGCCGTACAATTCAGGCGCCCCCTCGGCACATGCTGCAGCACCCTGCCAAACCGGAACTGGTATTCACCTGGGGTAATCCCTCGCGTGGCGATGACGGACTCGGGCCGGCGATGTATGAACTGCTGCTGCAGGAAGACCTGCAGGGCGTTGACCTGCTTACCGACTACCAGCTGCAGATCGAGCATGCCATCGACCTTGAAGGTCGCGAGCACGTGCTGTTCGTGGACGCCAGCATCTCGGCCAGCGCACCCTTCGAACTGGTCCGGCTACGGCCGGAACAGGACAGCAGCTACACCACACATGCCATGAGTCCCCAGGCACTGCTGTCGGTATACCAGCAGGTCAATGACAGTACCCCGCCACCTGCCTGGCTGCTGTCCATCCGCGGATACGACTTCGGCCTTGGAGAACCGTTATCAGCAGAAGCAAACGGCAACCTGCTGGCGGCATTCAATCACATAAAGACCTTGCTTGGCAGTGAGCGGCCGGCAGAACAGACCTAAGAAGTCAGGTGCTGGATCGTTCCGGTCTCGCAACCCACGGCCGGGATGGCCGGCCTTGCCCGCCAGGTGCGCTGGATTCAACTACTGAAGGACAAACCCGGGTGCCTGGGCTGATGAAACCGTATCAGGCAACAGTCACTTCATTCGACAGGTAGACATCCTGTATGGCGTTGAGCAAGCGGATCCCCTCCTTCACCGGTTTCTGGAACGCCTTGCGACCGGAGATGAGCCCCATGCCGCCGGCACGCTTGTTGATCACCGCAGTACGTATCGCCTGGTGCAGATCATCATCACCGGATGCGCCACCCGAATTGATCATGCCGGTCCGCCCCATGTAACAACAGGCCACCTGGTAACGCACCAGGTCGATGGGGTGATCGCTTGTCAGCTCGCTATAGACCTTGTCATGGGTCTTGCCGAAATCGATCGCCGTGTAACCATGATTGTTCTGCGCCTGTTTCTGCTTGATGATATCGGCGTCGATGGTGGCCGCGAGGTGGTTCGCCTGGCCGGTCAGGTCGGCGCTGACATGGTAATCAACCCCGTCTTTCTTGAACTGGCTGTTGCGCAGGTAGGCCCACAACACCGTGGCCATGCCAAGTTCATGCGCATGCTGAAACGCCTCGCTGACTTCCTGGATCTGGCGACGCGACGCTTCCGAACCAAAGTAAACGGTTGCGCCCACTGCGGCGGCACCCATGTCAAACGCCTGCTCAACACTGGCAAACAGGGTTTGATCGAACATATTCGGACAACTCAGCAGTTCATTGTGGTTGATCTTCATGATAAACGGGATCTTGTGCGCATAATCCCTGGCGATACTGTTGAGCACACCCAGCGTGGACGCCACCGCGTTGCAGCCCCCGTCAATGGCAAGCCTGACGATATTTTCCGGATCGAAGAATGCCGGGTTCGGTGCAAACGACGCGCCGGCGGAATGCTCAACCCCCTGGTCGACCGGCAGGATTGACAGATAACCGCTGCCCGCCAGATTTCCATGATTGTAGATTGATGCAAGATTGCGCAGTACACCGGGTTTGCGGTTTTTATGCTTAACGACCCGGTCAATATAATCCGGACCGGGCGCATGAATTTTTCCCCTGGGAATGGTTGCGCATTCATGCCCAAGCAACGATGCTGCCTCCTTACCCAGCTGATCCTGAATATTGATCATATCTTTCATGCCCCCATGAGTAGAACGAGTTGTCAGCTGATTATTATAGATCAGGGGATTGCTACAGTTTCATTCTTTGCTGAAATCCAGAGAACGCAGGCACAGGACCTCGCATCAGCCGGGTTATCTGTTTACAGGAATGACCGACGGCTTCTGCCCGATCCCGGAAGCTGCCAGGGCAGCCAGATCGATCTATTTGTCGCCCGGGTAAATGACGTTTTAATCCTGGCAACATGACAATTCTGTTACGGCAAAGGTAAGCAATACTACGGATATCCAGTGTGTGTTATTTGCTGTACTTTCCGAGCAACCCGTCATGCGGCCAATGACGGGGACAGTAGTTTTGCTTAATGTGATGCGCAACCTTATACACGGGGACTAAACTATGGAAAACGCGGTACAACAGATGCCTATTGATGCAAAAAATGCTGTTGAAGTTGTTGTCTATGTAAAAGCAGATCTGGGGGAAGATCAACGCAACCTGGTAATATCCGCTCTGGAAAAGACTGATGGCATCATAGGCGCAGAATTCTGCACCTTGCGCAATCACCTCATGCTCACAAAATATAACAAGGATATTTTTTCGTCACAGGATGTGCTGAAAAGCTTTGACTCATTAAAACTGGAAGCAAAACTCATCGGTCCAATCTAGTTTCACGCCAGCTTGTAACCCGTGACCAGGACCGAATAAGTATATCCCACAATAGGTTACAGGCCCGGTTACTGATACGATGTAACTGTTGGCGGTGAAAAGGATCTCTCGCCACACGCTGTTTTTTTCATGCTTGACTCCTCGCGGCGGCCTTCGGGTCGCCGTTTTTATCTGGAAATGGCAACTATTCGCCGCACGCGGTCGCTTATTTATCCTGTTATCCAGTCCTTCACTGCCACCAGCGCCCCGTTGCGGTCATGCATTGAATCCGGTGAATACCCGCAAGACAGCAATAACAGGTTTATCTGCGCCGTTGCAGTGGCTTGATACGCGAGCCACGCACCGCCGGGGGCCATGTTTTACAACAGCGGCCTGTCCTGTGCCGGTTGCGCTGCATGTGCAGCGCCATGATCACGGGCAAGCAGCAGGTAGACGGCCGGCACAACAAACAGGGTGAACAGGGTGCCGATACCCAGCCCGCTGGCCACCACCAGACCGATGTGAAAACGACTCACGGCGCCAGGGCCGGTGGCAACCAGCAGTGGCACCATGGCCATGATCATTGAAACCGTCGTCATGAGGATCGGCCGCAAGCGGATGGCGCCGGCCTTGATCACCGCCTCGCGCTTCGAGAGCCCTTCAGCGAGCTGCAACTGGTTGGCGAATTCGACAATCAGGATGCCGTTCTTGGCGATCAGCCCGATGAGGGTAATCAGGCCGACCTGGGTGTAGATATTCACCGTGGCGACACCGAGCGTCAGGAAGGCCAGCGCACCGGCAATCGACATGGGCACCGACACCAGGATGATGAGCGGGTCCCGCCAGCTCTCGAACTGGGCCGCCAGTACCAGGTAGATCACCAGCAGCGACATGAAGAAGGTCACGATCAGGCTGCTGCCCTGCCGGGTGTACTGACGCGACTGCCCCATGTAGTCCCAGGTGAATCCGCGCGGAAACTGCATGCGAGCCTGTTCCTCGAGATAGCTCACCGCCTCGCCCAGGGTCACGCCGTTGGCCATGACACCCTCGACGGTGACGGAATTCAACTGCTGAAACTGGGTACGCTTGCTCGGCTCGACACTGCTCTCGAAGCGCACCAGGCTGGATAGCGCGACCAGCTCCCCGGACGCGCTGCGCAGGTAATAGTTGTCCAGCATGGCCGGATCGAGCCGGTATTCACGCGCCACCTGTGGAATCACCTTGTAACTGCGGCCCTCGAGGCTGAAGCGGTTGACATCATTGTCACCCAGCAGCGTCGCCAGGTTACGGCCGATGTCTGCCATGTTGATGCCGAGGTCGCCCGCCCGGTCGCGGTCTATGACAAGGGTGGTCTTTGGCCGGGTGAATTCAACCGACTTGCTGAGAAACATGAACTTGCCACTGGCCATCGCCGTGCCGATCAGCTGGCCGGCAACCTCGTCGAGGCGCTGGTAGCCCGCATCACTGGTAATGACAAATTGCAGAGGTAATCCGCCACCGGAACCCGGCAGGCTGGGTCGCGGGAAGGCCGCAATCTGCAAGCCTGCGACCCGGGACAGGCCCTGCTGCACCTCGGGCATGATCTCCATCTGGCTGCGCTCGCGTTCCGAGGGTTGCGGCATCTTGAAGCCACCAAAGGTGGTACTCACGTCACCGCCGAAGCCCGCCAGGATGAAACTCTTGTCAAATTCGGGAACACTCTCGAACAGCGAGACCATTTGCCGGATATAGGTCTCGTTGTAATCGATGGTTGCCGTTTGCGGTGCGGTTGCCTGGAAGAACAGGATGCTCTGGTCCTCGTCCGGGGCCAGTTCGTTCTGCGATGTTGTGAACATGAAGTAGATACTGGTCAGCACGACCGCGGCAAACACCAGCGTCACCGGCAGGGTCTCCAGTGAACTGCGCAGCGTCGCTGCATAACGTTTCGCCAGTCCGTTGAAGAACCGCTCCACGGCCTGCTCGAAGCGCCCTTCCCCGCTGGAGGACTTCAGAACCCGCGAGGACAGCATGGGTGACAACGTCAGCGCGACCACACCCGAGACCAGCACCGCCCCGGCCAGCGCGAAGGCAAACTCGATGAACAGGGTACCGACCAGCCCGCCCATGAAACCGATCGGGGCATACACGGCAACCAGCGTGGTGGTCATGGCGATGATCGGCATGGCCAGCTCGCGCGCGCCGATCAATGCCGCCTCCAGCGGTGTCTTGCCGTGTTCGATATGGCGGTGAACATTCTCGACGACAATAATGGCGTCATCGACCACCAGTCCGATGGCCAGCACCATGGCCAGCAGGGTCAACAGGTTGATCGAGAAGCCCATCAACAGCATCAGGAAGATGCCGCCGACCAGTGACAACGGTACCGCCACCGCCGGTATCAGTGCGGCACGCATCGAGCCCAGTGACAGGTAGACCACCAGCAACACGATCAGCACCGCCTCGATCAGGGTACTGAACACCTCACGGATGGAGTCCTCGATAAAGACGCTGGCGTCGTAGGGGATGCCGGCCTCGAGTCCCGACGGCAGCTGTTCCCGCAAATCCGGCAGCAGTTCGTGTACCCGGCCGGCGACAGTCAGGGGGTTGGCCCCGGGCGCCTGCTTGATACCGATGAAAATGGCCGTCTTGCCATTGAACCAGGTGCTGCTGTCATAGTCCGCCGCACCCATCTCTGTGGTGGCGACATCACCCAGGCGAATGAGGGTATCGCCGCTACTGCGCAACACCAGGTCCTGGAAGTCCTGCTGCTGACTGATATCGGTGGTGGCACTGAGGTCGATGGCGACATGCGCCCCCTTGGTCTGGCCAACACCGGCCAGGTAGTTGTTGTCGCGCAGGACCTGGCGCACCTCGTCGGCCGTGATACCAAAGGCCGCCATGCGCACGGGGTCCAGCCAGATACGCATGGCGTAGGTCTTGTTACCGATCAGCTCTGCCTTGGCCACCCCGGGTACGGCCTGCAGTTTTGGCTGCACTACCCGCAACAGGTAGTCGGTAATCTGCGGGGGTGACATGGCGTCGCTGTAGAACGCCATGTACATCAATGCGATTCGTTCGCCGGTGGTCGAGTCGATGACCGGGTCATCGGCCTCGTCCGGGAGCACGTTACGCTGGCTCGCCACCTTGGCCTGGATCTCGGAAACGGCGGCCTTTGGATCGTAGTCAAGCACCATGCGGGCCTCGATGACCGAGCGGCCCTGGCTGCTGGTCGCCGAGAGAAAATCGATACCGTCGGCTTCCGCGATCGCCTGTTGCAAGGGTGTGGTGATAAAGCCCTTGACCAGTTCACTGCTGGCCCCGGGGTAGAAGGTGGTGACGGTAACCACCGTGTCCTGTGTTTCCGGGTACTGGCGCACCTCCAGCATGCCGATGGAACGTATCCCTACCAGCAGGATCAGCAGGCTGACGACACTGGACAGTACCGGCCGGTGTATAAACAGGTCGGTGAACTTCATGGCCCCGTGACTTGAGGTTCCAGCGGGATGCTGTTGTCAACGACAACCGCCTGGCCGTTGCGCAACTTGACCTGCCCGGCAATCACAACCTGTTCACCGATCTGCAGCCCCTGCACGATCTCGATACGGCCGTCACGCACCGCGCCCGTCTCGACCTGGCGACGCTGCACGCTGCTTGCGGTTTCGCCCGGCTGAATCACGAAGACCGAGTCGCCATACGGGTTATAGCTGATCGCCGTCTGCGGCAGGGTGAGCAGCGCCGACCGCTGCGGTAGCACCGCGCGCACCTCGGCAAACATGCCGGGGCGCAGACGCGTCTGCGGGTTCTCCAGCGTGGCCCGCAGACGCAGACTGCGGGTCCCCGGGTCGATTCCGGGATTCATTGCCGAGATCTGGCCAGTGAAGTGTTCGCCGGGAAAGGCCTGCACACTGACTTCCACCACCTGGCCAATCGAGATCTCGTCGAGATGACGTTCCGGCAGGGAAAAGTCGAAATAGACAGGATCGAGGGCCTCCAGTGGCACGATGGCCGCGCCCGGCTGCAGGTATTCACCCAGGTCCACCAGGCGGATACCCAGCCAGCCACTGAAGGGTGCCGTGATGCGTTTCTTGGCGATAATGGCCTGCTTGGCGGCCAGTTGCGCCGTGGCATTGTCCAGCCGCTGCCGCGCCTCGTCGACATCGGATCGCGAAATGGTATTGTTCTGAAGCAGGTCCTTGCGGCGCTTGTACTGCTGCTCGGCTGTGCGGCGTTCGGCGACTATCCCTGACAGTTCGGCGCGGTCGACACTGTCATCCAGCTGCAGCAGCTGGTCGCCTGCCTCCACCTGCTGACCGGATTCGAACAGGATCTCACTGACCTTCCCCGCCACCTCGGTCGTCACCGAGATACCCTGGGAGGCGACCAGCGAACCCACTGCCGTCAGGTAGGGCTGCCAGCTCTCGCTCTGCACCTCGGCCGCGGCGACACTCGCCGGTGGCTGCGGCATGCTGGCGTACAGGGCCATTTGCTGGCCCACGTAGTATTTCCAGCCGAACATGGCACCCAGTACCAGGCCCAGCGCCAGCAGGACAATCAGCATGCGTTTGGTCATTACGACATCCTTACGTATGTACGGGTAAAGTCCCCCATACCCGGGCGTGCAGGGTATGGAACAGAATCAGACAACTATAGCGCTGATTTGTCCCCCGCAGGTCATGGGAACATTGTAGCGCACCCGCCTCCGCGCGTTCACATCACCCGTCTCGCGGAATAGCTGCGTGACGCCTGGTATTACACGCGGATACCTGTGAAGGGGTGGGGATTTACCGGGGCAGGCAGGCTCACCACAATACCCACCATTCATGATGATCGTCGCATGACATGGTACCAAGCACAGTCGTGGATTAATGATTTGAACGAAAATCATCATCCGGGGTACAACGACTGGCGCCTACCTATAGTTGACCAGCC